>NZ_QETJ01000063.1:0-27250 GCF_003105095.1 Pseudomonas sp. NDM
CGATAGCGGTCTGTCAGATAAACATGCATTGCCTGACACACCGCTATCGCGAGCAGGCTCACTCCTACAAGGGATTTTTGCCAGTCCGGGGTTATGTGTTGAACCGCACCCCCGGCTTCGCGCGTTCGTCAACGTTCAACTCGAACACATCGGGCCGCGCGTAGTGGCCCACCACATCGTAGTCATACCGCGCACGGATCAGTTCATCGGTATCGATTTCAGCCGTGAGCAATCCTGCCTCGCCACGCAACGGCCCTGCCAGCACATCGCCCATCGGCCCGACGATCACGCTGCCGCCGGCGATCAACGGCCGATCATTCGGCCAGTTGGCAATCTCGACGCCCAACTCATTCGGCGAGGCCTGCACCTGACAAGCGCTGACCACAAAGCAACGGCCTTCGTGGGCGATATGGCGCATGCTGACCTGCCACATCTCACGCTCGTCCACGGTGGGTGCGCACCAGACTTCGACGCCTTTGGCATACATCGCCGTGCGCAGCAGCGGCATCATGTTTTCCCAGCACACCACTGCGCCGAGTTTGCCGACCTGGGTGTCGAACACCGGCAAGGTCGAGCCATCACCCTTGCCCCAGATCAGCCGCTCGGTGCCGGTGGGCATGAGTTTGCGGTGCTTGCCGATCAACCCTGCCTGCGGGTCGAAATACAGCACCGTGCAATATAGAGTGCTGCCGGCGCGCTCAATGACACCGATCACCAGATTGGCCCCGGTGCGCGCCGACAATCCGGCCAGCGCCTCGGTTTCGGCACCGGGCACATCGATGGCGTTGGCAAAATAACGTGCGAAGGCCTCACGCCCTTCAGGTAAGCGATAGCCCAGCTGCGTGCCGAAACCCTCGCCTTTCGGATAGCCTCCGAGCAAGGCTTCGGGCATCACCACCAGCGCCGCGCCGGATTCGATGATCGCGTTCTCCCAATCAAGGATTTGTTCGAGGGTTTCGCCTTTGCCACCGGGCAAGGCGCCGATCTGCAGCGCGGCAACAATCGATTTGGGCATGCTGTTTACTCCATCAGGTTCAGGTGTTGCCGATTCTCCAGCGTCACGCGATCATGAATAAAGCCCTGTCAGCTGCTGAATGATATGAGCCAAATGAATATCGCCGACGTCGACCTCAACCTGCTGAAAGTCTTTGAAGCGCTGCACGAAGAGTCCAGCGCCAGCCGCGCCGCCCTGCGCCTTGGCGTCACGCAATCGGCGATAAGTGCCGCGTTGCGCCGCTTGCGCGAGGTCTATGGCGATCAGTTGTTCGTGCGCACCGGACGCGGTCTGGCGCCAACCCTGCAAGCCAACCAGCTGAAACCGGTGATCAGCGATGCGCTGAACAAATGCCGACAGAGCCTGGCCATGCTCGATCCGGCGGCCAATCACTATGACGGGCGCTCGGTGGCGATCGGTCTGTCAGATGATTTTGAAATTGCCTACGGGCGCCGCTTGATCGAGGAAATCGCTCGTCGCGCGCCGAAACTGCGGCTGATCTTTCGCCAGACCCACAGCCAGATCGTCGCCCGTGCGTTGATGGAACGCAGCATTGACCTGGCAATCACCGCCGGCGGGTTTGCCGAGCGTCTGCTCAGTCGTCAGGTATTGGCGGAAGGTGGCTACGCGTGCCTGGTCGATCCCGACAGCCTCGCGCCGGGCCAGCAGCAGATCGAGTTGCAGGAGTTCGTCGCCCGCGAGCACATTCTGGTGTCATCGGGTGGCTTTATCGGCATCACCGATGAAGGCTTGGCGGCCGTGGGATTGAGCCGCCGGGTCTGCGCCTCGACCACGCATTTTGCCGCGCTGCCCTTTCTGCTCAAGGGCAGTCAGGCGGTGGCGACCATTCCGGCTCACGCCGCGGCGAGCATCGCGGGACTGAGCGGGCTGGCATTGCTGCCCTGCCCCTTGGCCTTGCCGCGCTATCCGATCGAACTGGGCTGGCGCACCAGCACGCAGATCGATCCGGTGCTGGTGAAGGTTCGCGAGGCGATTGCCGCGACGTTCGGCCAGGCGTGACGCGGTTTACTTGTTCGCCGCCATCAGGCGATTGACTTCGCTGCGCACCATGTTGGCGAACTCCGGCGGCGACATGCCGTCCAGTTCGGCGCGAACCCACTCGGCCCATTTGCCCTTGCGCTTGGAGCGCTCGCCAAACAGACGCGCGGCTTCGCCCTTGGCTTTGCCCAGATTGTTCTGCCAGAGTTCGAACAGACGGGATTTCTCATCTTCCAGCGCTGCGCGCTCTGCGAGGGATTTGTCGGCCAGATTGAAACTCATGGGGATTTATCCTGCTGCGTAAAATGGCGACATCTTACACGCTCGGCGGAAACCTCCGGTGCAGGTTTTTCCCTTCGGTACGAATGACATGCAACTTTTCGTCGACCGCTACACTCCATTGGTCACTGTCCATTCAACTGCAAGGAGTCACCCAATGGCCCGTAAAACCGCCTCGCAAGCTGCCGAAGAGCAAATCAAGGATCAAGCTTTCAGCGAGCTTCAGGCTCTGATCGAAGAATCGGACAAACTGCTCAAGAGCAGCGCTTCACTGGTCGGCGAAGAAGCGGAAACGCTGCGTGCCCAGATCGCCCAGAAACTGCAGCAGGCGCTGGACTCGGTGTCCAGCGTGCGCGACCGCACCAAGCCCGCCGTTGAAGCTACCGAAAACTACATCGGCGGCCACCCATGGCAGACCGTGGCGATCTCCGCCGGTTTCGGCCTGGTGGTGGGCCTGCTGCTCGGTCGTCGCTGAGTACAAGCGCCACAAAAAAGCGAACCTTACGGTTCGCTTTTTTTATGTCTGCGGGTAAATTCACTCCCCCGCCAATTCCCGCAACTGCGCCAATGTCTGCTCATCCAGGGCAATCCCTTCCAGCATCGACCGACTGCGCTGCCAATGCCGCCGATCCCCCGGCAGCCGCTTGAGCCCGACCCCGTGCATCTGTCGCACCAGTTCCTCGCTGCGCTGGGCAAAACTCTGCCCCGCGGCTTTGCTCGGATCAATCACAATCAATAACTGCCCCGTCCACGGAGTCTTTGCGCCGGGATGGTTGGACCAGTCGAACTCGAAGGAAAAATTGCCACCGGTCAACGCCGCTGCCAGCAACTCGACCATCATCGACAGCGCCGAACCCTTGTGCCCGCCAAACGGCAGCAATGCACCGCCTTCGAGAATCGCCCGGGGATCCTGGGTGGGCTGACCCAAGCTGTCGACGCCCATCCCGGCCGGGAGTTTTTCGCCTTTGCGCGCAGCGATCTGCACGTCGCCATGGGCGATGGCACTGGTGGCCAGGTCGAAAACGATCGGGGCGGCATTGGCTCGTGGCGCGGCAAAGGCGATCGGATTGGTGCCGAACAGCGGCCGGTCGGCGCCATGCGGGACAACGCAGGTCATGCTGTTGACCACGCTCAGCGCCACCAGACCTTCGTCGGCGAACGGCTCGACATCCGGCCACAACGCGGCGAAGTGATGCGAGTTACGAATCGCCAACACTGCAATCCCGGCGTGACGCGCCTTTTCCACCAGCAATGCTCGCGCAGCGGCCAGCGCGGGCTGGGCAAAACCATTGCCGGCGTCGACCCGGACAAAACCGGGCGCGACGTCTTCGACCTGCGGCACTGCCTGACCATTGACCCAACCGCTTTTCAGGGTCGAGACGTAGCCGGGCATGCGGAATACACCATGACTATGGGCGCCATCGCGCTCGGCGCCGGCACAGTTGGCCGCCAGTACCCGGGCGACTTCGCTGGAAGTGCCGTGGCGCAGGAAAATCGCTTCAAGCAGTTGCGTGAGTGCTTCGAGGGATAACTTGGGCGAGCCCTGATCGTGTAGCGCAGACATCTGAAGCTCCAGAATGATTATTGGAGGGAACAACAGCGTACGGTCGATTTGCCCACCGATTAACCCCGCCGGAGCCGTCGGCTGTCAACCCTTTGATCGCTCGGCGATCACTGGCTGAGCCGACTGCATCTTTTGATCCGGCGTGTGCGGTAACTATCTACCGCACCTGCTCCGGCTCACAGACCTACTGTTGAGTCCCTGCCCGATGGCGCCGCGTTCAGAGCACCGATGATGTCCAGTTCTACTGCTCCACTGCTGTTTCCCGAGATTCTGAAGTCCGCCGGCCTGCAGGCCGACCTGGCCGCACGCCACGGCCTCAACAGCAAGGATTTCGACTGGCTCGCACACGTACAACTGGCGAGCCACGCCCTGCGTAGCGCACAAACCCCGCCCATGCTGGCCGAACGGATTTTGCTCAACGCCGACAAGCAAGTGCCCGTGCCATTGGCCGGCAGTTTCGTGCTCGGCGCCGGTCCTGACGACAACGGCATGTTTCTGTACACGCCCTACGACGGATTGAAAAAATACAGCGATGACCAAGCGCTGACGCAGGCGTTGCAGGCGCGACTGAACAGTGCAGACGAGCAAGATGATCTGTTGGCTTTTCTCAGTGTTTCGCTGCGCAAGGAGCTGGTGGAGAAACGCGGCATTACCGTCACCCGACAAACCATCGACGGTGATGTCTTCGAGGATCAGCAAACAGCGATCACCCATTCGCAACAAGCCTGCGCACGCGACTTGCTCGACGAACTGAAACGCCTGCCTGCGCTCAACGCCCTGCTGGAAAAAATCCTCGGTGAACTGCTCCAGCCGCACTTCGGCGATTTGCCGCAGTCGAGCACACGTGTGGCTTTTTACGCCGCTACGAAACCCTCCTCCACCGATGCAGGCAGGCACTGGGTTGATTCGCGCTCGCTGATTGAAGCGCTGCTGCTGCATTTTCGCCGTCAGCAATGGCCCCACGGTCAGACTGTCGAGTTTTCACACCCCGCCCGCCTGTCCAGCACTGATGATCAATTCGCGTGGGCAACCGCTATCACCTCGGCTTCGAGCAAACTGATCATGCTGTTGTTCCGTCAGATCGAGGGCTACTGGAATGCCGCGTCATTCGAGGGCTCGCCCAGGCGCACCTTCTTCAGCCAGACGCTACAGGACCAGGCGCGCGCCGATCTGATGATCAAGCGCGAAACACAAATCCTCTCCGCCGGCGAGTTCGACGCGCTGCACAGTCTGGTACGTGAGCCGTCCGTGGTGGTACGCCGGCCAACGTTCGAAACCGTGTGCCTGAGCGAACAGACAGCGTCTGTCGAACTGGCCGGCTCGTTGATGATCAATCATGACAAGGCCTATCTCTATACACCCAGCCAGGGCCTGCAGGTACTCACGAACTACGCCGACCTCAAACAGACGCTCACCGCGAAACTGCAGGCTGCCGGGCACGAAGACGAACTGTACGGACTGATGAGTCTGCAAGAGCGCAATCGCTACCTGGGTTTCGCTAACGTCCAGGTGTCCGGGGAAAACATCAGCGGTGAGATCATGCCGACGCTGTTCGAGGCAATTCTTACCAAACAACGTCAGAACATTGAGTTCGTCCTGCAGCGCTATCGCCAGAGCGAACGCACCACAGACGTTCATGCACTCTTCGACAAGGCGCTGGATATCCGCTCGATGATCCATGAGCGGTTGCTCGAACTCGACGTCAATGAGCGCTGGAGTACCCGACCGTTGTTTACCAGCGCCCCGCCATCCTCACTTGTGCAGGCCGACAAGGCGGCACAATTGGCGACAAGTCTGGGCCGAACGCTGGATAGTCTGACCAGCCACTTCAAAGACCAGCCGACCGCGAACGGCGCCGAACAGCGCACTTTTCTCGAAGGCATTCTCTGGAAGCTCGCGCAGGCGTTCGAAGATGGCTTGCGCGGTGAGGCGTTCGTCCGAAGTGTCAGCGGATCATGGCGGGAGGCGGAACGAAAAATCGTCGATACGGTGTTCGATGCCCGGCATCCGACACGCAGCGATCGCCAGTCACTCAACGGTTTTCGCCCGGATGCCTGGTCGCTCACGCTTGCTTGTGCCGAGTCCACCGCTGAGCTGCCGCTCGCCTACTGCGTGCTGCTGACCGAGCGCGGCGGCATGGACGTCGAGCACTCGGGGCGCGCGATCCTGTGGACACCGGCCATGGGCCTGGAATTGTTCGCCGATATGGGCGTTGCGCAAAAACAGTTGCAACAACGCTTGGACGACAACAATCAGAGCCATACGCTGCTGGAGAATCTGCCAATAGCGCAGCATCGACTGGACCAGCAATACACGCTCGGCAGCTTCCAATTGATTGAGGGCCGTGTGTCCAACGACCGCATGCAGTCGGGCATCGAACACTTCCTCGCTGAATGCGAAATGCTACGCGCTTGTATCAAGGACCCGGACACATTGGCGACCTTCCTTGACCGGATGAAGAACGCTGTCATCGATACCGATCTGCGCCGCGCCGTCGATCTTGCACGTACCCTTTCCCGTCATCTGGACTATCCCGACTGGTTGCGCATGGCCTCGGCGACGGAGCAGCGCACACAACTCGCGCTGCTGGATGAACTGCGGCGCGCCTTTATCGATGGCAAGGATTTTCTCGATGAGGTCCCGACCCTGGCCAGTTATATCGAGCAAACCCTGAAAAGCCTGCTCGACGCCAGATTCCCGGGCAACGGGCTCAAGCCAAAGGATATCCAGATCACCCCGAACCTGACGCTGGCCGGCCCGGCCTGCGACCTTCTGGAGTTCGCCCTGCATCACTACAACGTTGTGCAGGACAGCGGTTTCAAAGTGACCTCGAACATAGCCACCGCATTACCGAAAGATTTCGCCCAGACCGCCGTACGGCAATTACTGCAATCGCTCGACATCGCCACAACCTACACGGCAAAAGTGACCCAGGCGCTGTCCGGCGACAGCACGGCTGCACGCATCAGCAAGAAGCGGTTTTTACGCCAGTTGCCCTGGCAATTGATGCAGCACGCCCACTCGATGAAGTTGCAGCAACAACTGTCGGACACCGGCTACGACTACATTTGTCAGGTACTCGACATGCCGGACGGGATAGCGCGGGCCATGGTCGTGGATGCTCACGCCATCGCCTGCCCGCTGTCGTTGATCAAGACCGCGGGCGCTGATGGCGTCGACACGCTCGGCCTGTACGTCTTCGGACCGGGCGCGGGGCAGACAGGCCCGCGGGTGCTCTATGCGCCTTACTCCCGATGCGTATTTCGCGAGTTCGAGAACGAAGCGCAACTGATCGAAGCAGTGAATACACCCGGGCATTTCCAGGACCTGATCATCCGGCGTCTGCCGGACGGGCAGCAGGCCATTTTCAGGAATCTGCTGAAAACGACGATCGGCAAACCCAGCGAGATCACCCTTCAAAGCACGCCCATAAACGGCAATGTGCTCGATCGGTTGCACAAGGACACCCTCAACCTTCTGCCACAACTGCTCAGCAGCCAGCCACAGATCAATGCCCAAGCGGATTGGGAAGCAGCCAGGTTTCTCTTCAGTCACGGCGTCCGGCTGGTACCGCACTTGTTGCCGGGGAAACTGGCCTCTTTGCTGTTCCTCTGGAAAAGCTATCAGGACTTCAAGGCGTCCGCCGAAGACCTCCAGGACCACCATTGGGCCAACGGCCTGAAGAACTTCATCGAGGGTGCCATTTCGCTGTTCAGTCTGGGACGCTTGTCATGGGAGACCGAGGCGCAGACAGCCACCAGCGAATTTGCCGCTGAGGCGCAGACATCTGCGCAGACCGATAGCACCGTAAAGGTTGCCTCGCGCTGGGCAAAAGCACCGCCCGCCTCGCCCTCCCGCGTTGACTTGCAGCCCTTTGAAACCAGTAAGGCGCTGAAAGACCTAAAGCTTGAGAGCAATCGGCTGGTTTATCGGGACTCCGCCACAACTGACCAATACGTGGCGATTGCCGGCAAGGTCTATCCAGTCGTTCAGGCCGAAAAAACATGGTTCCTGCGCAAAGAAGATCGCAGCCAAGGGCCGGCACTGGCAGAGAAGAATTCAAGGCTGGTGATTGCACAGGCCGGCCAGACGGTGCAGCGCTGTCGCAGGAAGGGGCCGGCCGAACTGCAAAAGCAAGTCGAGGATAGCCGCTCGATCACCATGTACATCCAGGCCAAAGGGATGGCGCAGATCAACCGTCGCTCACCTGCCAGGGCCTTTGTGATACAGCAAGCGGTCACCCGGGCAAGAACCTATGCGCTCAATTGTCTGCATAACTTTGTCATCCATCGCGACAACCTGGGGGGCACACGGGTGGAGAAGGTGCTCAGGAGCATTCTCGATGTGCCTCACATCACGCCCGCGCTGCAGAGGAAATTCGAAAAGGTGATCATCCCGCTGTGCCGTGAGCTGACGGATCCCGAGGATGATCTGCTTTACACAGAGCGCTTCTTCGCCGGCCTGAACCAGCGCTACGGCGACGATACGGTTGCCTTCGTTTTCAAACAGGACCGCAAGAAGATCGTCCACTTCACCGAACATTTCTTCAATCCGGCGCTGGATGTCTACACGGCCTTCCTGCCTCCAAGATTCAATGTGGACTCGCACGCACGTGCGGTCACCCTGATCCATGAACTTTCGCATCTGGTCTGCGATAGCGAGGATCTGGTCTCCCTTGACGCGATGGCCCCCTTTCCGGGCCTCATCGATACCACCACTGCGGACGGACAGCTGCTCAAGGATGATCTGGATAGCCGCCGTCAATCGCTCTCGCGCGCTACGCCTTCTGCACAATTGTTCGCGAGTAAAGACGAGACGGGCGCCTGGGTGGGCATGGATAAGATAACGTCGCAAGCCGATGACTACGAAAAAATTCTCAGCCTGACCAAAACCAGGAATCTTGCAGACGCGCGTAAAGCGTTCCGCAATCCGGTGTCTGACGAAGCACGCGTTGACGTGATACTCGCCAACGCTGACTCGATCGCGTTGCTGATCAGCGAATTGGGCCAGAAACTCGATCCGCTTCCGGTTCCCATCCCGTTGCCGGCGACGACCGCAACCGTGTCGAAAACCGCGCAACCAGAGAGGTGAACAAAAAAAATGCGCTGGCTCGACACCAGCGCACTTCTGTATCAGCCAACAGTGAAGGCTTAGTCCTTCTGATCACGCAGGATATTGCCCGAGGCGCCATCGATGCGGAATTCATAAACAACGCCGTCGGCCTTGCGCCCTTCACCTTCCCAGTAACCGTCGTTGTCGGCGCTGATCTCATAGATTTCGACATAACCAGCCTTGGTCTTGGCGGTGTCGATGGCTTTTTCGATGGTGATCCAGCCTGCGCCTGGCCTGTCCGCCAGAGCGGCACCGGCGCTGAGCAAACCGGCAGTGGCAATCAGGGCTGCGAATGTCTTTTTGATCATTTTTTCACTCCATTTATGGATAGTAGGCAGTTGCTTCCTGTTTTTTTGGGCGTCACAGGGAAAAATAAGTTCCACGTTGATGGGTAAATGCCATGACGGATGTTCTCGGCAACCCGCCGGCGAGGTTAGAATGCGCTAAATCAGGACGAGTCAATGACCCAAGACACTCTCTCGGAAGCCGAATACGATGCGATCACCGATGCCGCCGCGCATTGGTGCATGCGTCTGCACGCCGCTGACTGCACGGACGAGGAGCGTCGCGCGTTTGAAGCCTGGCACGATGCGCATCCGCTGCATGCCTTCGAATACGAAGCCATGCAGGAAATCTGGGAAGTGGCCGGGGACCTGCCTCGAACCGAGCCTGAGGCGCTCGCTGCGCAACGCAAGCCTTCGCGGTCGTGGCGCAAGTTCGCGGTGATTGTCGGCGCCTGTGCCGTCGCCCTGCCGCTCGCGGCTTACAGCGGCTGGAGTCTGGGCTGGGTGCCCGACAGTTATCAGCATTACACCGCCACCGACCGCGTCCGTCAGGTCACCTTGGGTGATGGCAGCCAGCTGGAACTCAACCTCAACACCGAACTGACCTTCAGCAATTACAAACATGAACGCCGCGTGACCCTGAACAAGGGCGAGGCGTTTTTTAACGTCAGTCACGACACCGCGCATCCGTTCGTGGTGCGTGCCGGCGAAGGCAGGATTCGCGTGACCGGTACCCGATTCAACGTGTGGATGTATGAAGATCAGGTTCGGGTAAACCTGGTCGAAGGTTCGGTGTTGGTCAGCAGCAACCGCGATCTACCGGGAGACGGCCTGCGCCTGGCGCCATCGATGCAGGCACGCTACCGACATGGTGATTACGCGCCGCAAATCAGCCAGACCTACCCTGGCGACACTTCGCTGGCGTGGCGCAGCGGCCGACTGGTGCTCGATAACCTTGCCCTTCACGACGCCCTGCCGTTGATCAATCGTTACCTCGACAAGCCCTTGATGCTCGCCGACACCAGCACCGGCGCGATCCGCGTGGGCGGCGTCTACAACATCAATGAGATGAACAACCTGGCGAACAGCCTGCCGAAAGTGCTGCCGGTCTACCTGACCCGCAACAAGGAAGGCAACCCGGTGATCAACTCGATGCCGCAACGCCCGCCGAAAAGCTGAAGGCCGCGTCCCTTGCGGGAGGCGGCCTTCGTTTGTTGCGGGCGATCACTGCTTAGTGCGCGGCCACCTTCCCTGCCTGATCCTGTGCCTCCTGAATCGTCTGCACCTGATATTGCGGATCTGCCTGGATCTGCTGTTCGGTGAAGGGCAGGACACTCCACTGTTTCTTCGAAAACGCTTCGGTTTGATCGCGCGAATACTTCGACGCCGGATCACTGGACAGTGAGAACGCCAGCAGCCCTTGGGCATGCGGGCCTTTTTCATCGAAGCTCACCACTTGCAGGTAGCTGGTGCCGCTGACCACCTCAAGTTTTCCGTCCTCCCGGGGCACGCTTTGCATCGCGTTGTAGATACCCAGCGTACCCGGCCCGCCATGGATGGGCGTTTGCTGCCCGCCGCTGCTGACCACCTGAATGTCGCCCCAGCGTGCGTCTGCTTTCAGACCCATCTTGCCGGTCAGCTGGACCGACGCCAGCATCGCTTCGCGTAGCGCTTTGGCAACTGCAGGCTGCTCGACCGCCAGACCACGCGGGGTGTTTTGCGCATCTGCGGGGTTGAACGCCACGCGCCAGATGTCCGGCGATTCAAGCAGCGCCTGCATGATGTTCTGGAAGTGCACCAGACCGAGGCCGGAATCCAGATTGGCGCGACCATCCCAAGCCTTGAGGCTGGCGCACGCAGATTTCAGTGTCGCGGCGTCGCTACCGAGATCGGTTGCGCAGAACTTCAGCAGGTCGGGCATGACCTGCGCGGCCAGATAGACCTGATCGTCCATGACCATGTGCTGCAGATCCTTGATCCCCAACGGGCCTTTTTTGCTCAGCTCAGCCAAACGATCAAGTGCGAATCGCGAGCGCAGGCCCAGCGGTTGTGCGTCCTGGGTGATCAGCGGCGAATAGCCGGTGAGCGGTTGCGCCGGGTTGGCCAGCCATGCGGAATCGTTGGAGTGCTGAACGAAATCCTTGCGCAGCAGTTGCGGTAACTGGCTGGAAGCGAATATGCCCTTCTGCGCCGCTTGCGGATCGACATCCCAGGCACAGCCGCTATGGGAGCCGTCCAGAACAATCATGCGCAGGCCGAGGCGCGGGTCGCTGCACTTGGCGAGTTTTTCCGCGCTGACATTCGGCACCACCGACAGGTTCATGTACAGCGTCTGGCCCTTGTCATCGACCGCCAGAGTGTTGACCCAGGGAATGCCCTGGATCTTGTGCACTGCGTCTTGCAGATCTTTGATGTTGCTGGCCTGGTTCATCGCATACCACTGTTTAAGCACGCGATCGTTATCAAGGTTCGCATCGCGCAAGCTGTAGGCGTATTGCTTGTCCCAATCGAGCTTGCCCGGCCACTGCACGATCGGCCCGAACTGCGAGCTGTAGATGTCGCGCGCCACCGGTACGACCTGACCGTCAGCCTGCTTGACCTGCACGGTGACCGTTTGTTTGCTCAGTGGCAGCGACTTGCCGTCCAGAAGGTAACGTGTCGAATCCTTCGGATCGAGTTGCAGACGATAGAGCGTGAAGTGTTTCGACGAATCGACCGTGTGGGTCCAGGCCAGATGCTGGTTGAAGCCGATATTGATCATCGGCAGACCCGGCAAAGCGGCGCCCATGACATCGAGTTTGCCGGGGATGGTCAGGTGCATCTGGTAGAAACGCATGCCGCCGACCCACGGAAAATGCGGATTGGCCAGCAACATGCCACGGCCGTTGAACGAGCGCTCGCTGCCGACCGCCACGGCGTTACTGCCACGATCGAGAGCGAAACGCTGCTGACGTGCGTCGGCCAGCTGAAATGTCTGGGTGTCGTGCTTCACCTGCGCGGTAGCTTGCGGCGGCGTCGCGCCAGCAAGGGCTTCGGCGAACTGGCCCACTCCCCCTTCCACCAGCAAGCGCCGCGTCAGCTTGACCAGATCGTCGGTACTGATGTCGCGTACCCATTCCCCTTGGCATTGCTGCGGCAACCCTTGCTGACGGCGTTCAGCCAGAGAGCGGTTGTACCCGGCGGCATAACCCTCGACCAGATCGCGCACCTCGGCCGGTTGCGCCTGCCAGAACGAATGGACGGATTCAGGGCTGTTCAGCCAGGTAAAAAACACGTCGCTGACGCGGTTTTGCCGTTGTTCGACGGTGAACTGCTCCGGGCCGAAATAACGGGAGCGCTGACCATTGACGGTCACGATCTCGTTGGCCAGCAGACACAGATTGTCTTGGGCATAGGCGTAGCCGATGCCGAACCCCAGACCGCGTTCGTTTTCGGCGCGAATGTGCGGCACGCCAAAACTGGTGCGGCGAATGTCCGCGCGGGTGTCTGCAGCCGGACTCAGTGCATGGGCCGACAGGCTCAGTCCGAATAAGGTGCCGGCGAGGGCCAGCCCGGTGAGTTGCCTGGAAATAATCACGCTCGCTCCTGCTCGAAAGGTCGATTGCCCCTGCGTCCACGCGCAATGAGCCTGTCGAAGAAACGAAGCTGAGGAAAAAAATTTAGCGGGCAATCCATCGGGGCAAGGCCGGCATCACGAGGCCAGGACAAATTAGCGACGAAATTTCTACATCTTTTCTTTCATGATTTGTCGTGCTGAAACGTCTTGTTTAGAGAGCGCAACAAAACCTTTCCCGATCTGGCTCTGAAAAGGAGTAATCGCATGTACAACTCGCAACTACCATCGGACGGTAGCCAGACGCCACAGGGCGTTTCCATGAGTTCGCACACCGGCAATTTCACCCAGCGCGGCGAGCGTCCGGGCAATGAGCGTATTCGCGTTCTGCTGAAGAGTTTCGGCCTGCGCACCAGCCTGATTCGCCTGAAAGTCATCGACGCCCTGCTCGTGGCGGCACAGAGCGATCGGCGTCTGGGCGTGCGCGGTGTGCATAGCCAGTTGCTCGATCTGGACGTGCCGTTGTCGTTTCTGAGCGTGCGCGAAGTGCTTAAACGCTTGTGCGCCGAAGGCGTGATCACCTTCAACGCCGACAAGAGTTACAGCCTGCATCCACAGGCTGCAGCGGTCCTCAACCACGATTGAGGCCCTGGCTGTTCGCCGTCAGGGCTTGACCTTGCGGCGCATCACGCCATTGATCACCACCACAACCACGGCCACACCGATCGCCACGTACTGGAAGGTCTTCTCGGTGATCATGCCGGCGTTTTGCAGCCAGGACAGGCCCAGCATGATCGCCAGTACGGACAGAGCGATCAGAATCGAATAAATCAAGCGTTGCTTCTGGGTCATTGCGGTTTCCTGAAACGTTGGAATGTCTGCGCTTGCAAGCCATACGCTTGCCGGATGACGCGAGGTGTCGGGGCAAACGGGGATGCCATGTTACAGGCGCTGAAGATTTTTGGCTGCATGACCGCCCGACCTCAACGCACGGCCCGCCCGGCTGATCGACTGCAAACAATGCCCGCACTGTCGCGGGCATTGTTGTTTATGCCGTGTGGCCGCAGGTAAACATGTTATGTGCCGCGCCGATCAATTAAACATGTCGTAAGTTTTTGAAATCTGCTGACGCAGCAAACGCCTAGGTGCGCTGCGCGTCTGCGCCTAGGCTCTGCGAACTTCCTACAACCGATAAACAGGGACGTTCATGCAGAGAACACTTATAAACATCGGCCCCCGACAGGTAGCCGGTTTCTGTCTGGCGCTGACCGCTTTCGAACTGCTCACTTACATGGCCAGCGACGTGATCATGCCGGCGATGCTCGACGTCACAACCGAGCTTGAGGCGGACGCGCGGCATGTTCCCCATGCCTTCAATCTTTACCTGTTGGGTGGAGTCTGCCTGCAATGGTTACTCGGCCCGTTGTCCGATCAATTTGGCCGACGACCACTGTTGTTGATCGGCAGCGCGCTGTTCGGCGCCTCGTGCGCGGCGGCTTTCTTAACTGACAGCATTGAAGCTTTCAACCTGTTGCGCCTGTTGCAGGGCATGGGGCTGGGTTTCGTCGTCGCAGTCAGTTACCCGGCATTGCAGGAAGTATTCTGCGAAGCCGACGCCGTAAGACTCATGGCGCTGCTCGGCAATGTTGCCTTGTTGTCGCCCCTGCTCGGGCCGCTACTGGGAATCCTCTTGCTGGAATGGCTGAGCTGGCGGGAAATCTTTCTGCTCCTCGGCTGCGCAGCGGCGCTGGTATGGCTCGGCCTGTTGCTGTGGATGCCGGAAACCGTGGGCGTCGAGCGCCGCGATGGTTATCGAACTGCCCGCGTGCCCTTCTCCTGGCGACGCACTTCGCAACGCTACGCCGCGCTGCTCGGCAATCCGCGTTTTCTTTGCGCGAGCCTGGCGCTCGGCCTGATGAGTCTGCCGCTGATTGCCTGGATCGGCCTGGCGCCATTGCTGCTGGTGCGGGTTCTGCAACTGCCGCCCTTGGAATATGGCCTGTGGCAGATCCCGGTGTTCTCGGCGGTCATCGCCGGCAATCTGATTCTCGACCGCTTGCTGCACACTCATTCGTTGCCGCAATTGCTTCAATGGGCGCTCTGGCCGTTTTGTCTGGGCCTTGTGCTGTTGGCGGCGTGCGCGTTGCTTGGCGCGGGACTGGGTCCCGTGGTGGCAAGCCTGGCGTTGTACGCGGTCGGGCTGGGCATGAGCAATGCGGTGGTGTATCGCCTGGCGCTGTTTTCCAGTGATGACAGCAAAGGTCTGGTGTCGGCGCTGACCGGGATGATCTCGATTGCCGTGATGGGCCTCGGCGGCTCACTGATTGCCGCCATCGGTGGCGGCAGTCGTCTTGAATATTTCGCTCTCTGGGCCGCATTCGGCGGGCTGATGTGCCTGCCTTTGATGTACCGGCTCCTGCAAACCGCCACGCCTGATGTGGCCTCGCCTCAATAAGGAACATTGATGACTCACCTACCCTATGCCGACGCGCTGTGCGCGTTGCCGCGACCCTATTGCCCGGATTCAGCCCCGGCCGGTCTGTTCGATCGGGCGATGACTGAAATCAGCCGTTTTCACTGCGATCACACACCGGGTTACAGCCACTGGCTCAACGCCCATGGGCTGTCGCCACAAGCCCTCGACAGCCTTGATGACTGGTCACGTCTGCCGCCGATTTTTGCCAGTTTCTTCAAACAGCACCTGCTGCTGAGCAGCACTGGCACAGACGCCCTCGAGCTGACGTCGTCTGGCACCAGCGGCCAGAAAAGCCGAATGCGCTATGACGAGCGCAGCCTGGCGCGGGCGCAATCGATGGTCGCGCACATATTCCGTCATTACCGCTGGGACAAGCCGGACACGCCGTGCAACTACCTGCTGCTGAGCTACGAACCCGCAGGCCGCATTACCCTCGGCACTTCGTTCACCGATCAGTTTCTGTGTCGGTTCGCCCGGGCCAACCGGGTGGTCTACGCCTTGCGCAACACCGGTAGCGGCCACCAGTTCGACGTGTTCGGGGTGATCGCCGCGTTGCAATCATTCGCTGAAGAAGGTTTGCCGGTGCGGATCTTCGGCTTTCCGGCGTTTTTGTGGCAGACCCTGCAACGCATGCAGGACACTGGTGTGCAGGATCTGCAACTACCCGCCGGTTCGCTGGCCTTTTTGGGCGGTGGCTGGAAAACCCAGGCTGCGCAGGAAATCCCCAAACAGCAGTTCTACGCCCATATCCATCGACAACTGGGCATCGAGCCCGCCCGCTGCCGCGATGGTTACGGCGCTGTCGAGCACGCCGTGCCTTATATCGAATGCGCCCGTCACCGGTTTCATGTGCCGGTGTACTCCCGGGTGCTGATTCGCAACCCAGCGGATTTATCCCTGCTGCCCTACGGCCAACCAGGTCTGCTCGGCTTCGTCTCGCCCTATATCACCTCCAGTCCGGCTCACGCCGTGGTCATGAGCGACCTCGCCACGCTGCACCCGGGCGCAAGCTGCGGCTGCGGATTGACCGGCGACTGGTTCGAACTGCACGGCCGCGCCGGCACCTCGGCGGGCAGAAGCTGCGCAATGGCCGCCGCCGAATTACTGGGGAGTCACTGATATGTATCTGATCAATGGACAGCTGCATCACACCTGCAGCCTCGAGCATGCGCTGGAAGATCTGCAACGGCAGTTGCCGCAACGCCTGGCGACGGCACTCGACAGCAACACCGTCATCAAGGCCGTTGCCGGGTTTGCAGAACATCTGCGTAACACCGCCACGGACCTGCCCCTCGACAGCGAACAGCGGCAAGCCCTGATCGATTTCTGCCAACCCGACGCGTTGCAGCACAAACGCCGGCGCGAACTCGGCGTCGATGCCGATTCCCTGCGCCGTATCGATTATCGTCAGCCACGCTTCGAAGCCTGGCGCCCGCTCGGGCTGGTGGTGCACATCACCCCCGCCAATGCGCCGCTGCTGGCGTTCTGCGCGGTGGTTGAAAGTCTGCTCGCCGGCAACGTCAACTGGTTGCGCCCCAGCCGCAGCGATCAGGGCCTGACGGCACGCCTGCTCTGCGCCTTGGCGAACTGCGACGCAGGCGGGCAACTGGCCGGATACGTGGCGGTGATCCCGGCCGAGACCGGGCAGATCGGCCAACTGTGCAAGTACGCCAACGGCGTCGCGGCATGGGGTGGTGACGCGGCCCTGCAGGCCATTCGGCAACAACTGGCGCCGGGTTGCCGCTGGATCGATTGGGGCCATCGCATCAGTTTCGTGTACCTGACGCCCGAAGCCGCCACGCCGCAGACGCTTGAAGCGGTGGCCGATGAAGTCTGCCGACTGGATCAGCAGGCCTGCTCGAGCCCGCAATGGCTGCTGGTGGACAGCGATGATCCGCAGATTGTGCGCGGCATCGGTGAACAGTTGGCGCAAGCCTTCGAGCGTCGCCACGCGAGCTGGCCCGCACTGGCGCCGACACTTCAGGAAGCTTCACAAATCACCACGCACCTGCAAATGGCCCGGCTCGGCCAGAGTTTCGACGAACACATCGGGCAGGTTTGGGCCGGCGCGGGCTGGCGAGTGATCTGGCGCCACGACCGGCAACTCGCGCCGTCGCCGCTGTTTCGCAGTGTCCTGCTGCACCCGGTGCCGAAGGCTCTGCTGAGCGCGACGCTGTTGCCCTGGCGCAACGTGCTGCAAAGCTGTGCGCTGGTGTGTGCGCCGGCATCCATCGCCGGGCTGACCCATGCGCTGCTCGGTGCCGGCGTTACGCGTATCGCACCGATCAGCAGCATTCACGACGGTTACGAAGGCGAACCCCATGACGGTGTCTATGCGCTGCAACGTCTGAGTCGTCGGGTATCGGTGAGTCTGGCGGCCACGCAATTGCCAAGACAGGCCCGTCTCGATGTAGCGCCATTACCGGCGAAGTCGTGCGCTCCGATCATGGACAAAGCGGCCTTCATCGCCCAACCCATCAATGCTCACGCGCAGTTGTATTTTCGTTCCGGCGGCACCAACGGCACCCCTGCGCTGGCTGGCTACAGTTATCGCGATTTCGATCGTCAGATGCGCGCAACGGCTGATGGCCTGTTCGCCGCTGGTCTAGATCCGGCGCGGGATCGGGCCATGAACCTGTTCTACTGTGGCGGGCTGTACGCCGGCTTTCTCAGCCTCAACAAAGCGCTGGAATGCCTGCAGATGCCGCATCTGCCCATGGCCGCCCCGGCCGACGAAGACTATCGGGAAATTGCCCAATTGATTATCGAACAGCGGGTCAATGTGCTGGTCGGCATGCCCGGCACGCTGCATCGCCTGTTCCTCAACGAGCAGGAGCGTCTGCGCGCTTATGGCGGGGTCGAAAAGGTCTTCATGGGTGGCGAGCACCTCAGCGAGCAGAACCGTGAATTGCTCCGCAGTTGTGGCGTCGTGCTCATTCGCTCGGCGATCTACGGCAGCGTCGATGCCGGCCCGCTTGGCCATGCGTGCCAGGCTTCAGCGGACGGGGTGTTCCATTTGATGAATGATATCCAGCAGTTGGAAATCGTCGCGTTCGATGAGGATGTAACGATCGTCGATGATCAAGTCGGCCGGCTGGTGGTGACCTCGCTCGCCCGCGACGGCGGCCAGCGCGTTGAGCGGTATGAGCTTGGCGACACCGGGCGCTGGCTGCCGGGGGTTTGCGCCTGTGGACTGCAGTCGCCGCGCTTCGAACTGCTGCAACGCCACGGCACGCTGCTGCGTATCGGCACTTACTTTATCTCTCTGAGCGAACTGGCGACACGACTGCAAGTTCCGTTTCAGTTGCGTCTGGATCACAGCGCCGAGGGCATCGAGCGGCTGCAAGTGCACAGCGAACTTGCAGCCGACGCGGTCAGGGCACGGCTCGCCAATAATTCGACCCTGATGAGCGCCGTCGACACCGGAGTACTGGTTCTGCACATAGAACAATGCTCGCCCGTGGCTTTCATTCAGAACAAATACAGCGGCAAGACGCCGTTGGTCATTGACTCTCGCCGCTGACGTTCGAACGTGAGCTGGCTTATTCGAAACAAGAAGAAGACATCGTGAAAAAAAACCACCCGATTGGCGAATTGATGGGCTTTGTCCGTCAGCATTCGCCCTACTACAAGAATTGTCTCGCCGAGGTTCCAGAGGCGCTCAACCGACTGAGTGAATGGCCTGTGCTCGATCCTGCAGGATTCTGGACTGGCAGCGAGAACCTTGATGAATGGGCAGTGTTGACTGCCCCCGTACGGGCTGCGCTGGTCTTCAAGACCGGCGGGTCAACCGGTGGCGGCCGACTGTCGGTCTACACGCGCGCTGAATGGCAACGCACGGCCGAGGACTTCGGCCGCAGTCTCAGCGCCCAATTCAACCCCGGCGACCGAGTAGCCAATCTGTTTTTCGCCGGCGACCTCTATGCCAGTTTCCTGTTTATCCACGATTCCCTGGCCCACGTTACACCGGCTGTCACCGAGTTTCCGTTTACCGGTGACGTTGACCCGGCGAAGCTGGCCGATGCCATCGAGCAACACCGGATCAACGTGCTGGCCGGCCCGCCCGCGCAGCTATTGACCTTTGCCGGTTGGCTCAAGCAACACAAGCGGGTATTGCCGATGATTGACAGCGTGCTGTACGGCGGGGAGAGCCTGTTCGCCTCGCAACGGCAACTGCTCCGGCAAGTGCTGCCCAACGCGCGCATTGCTTCCATTGGCTACGCCAGCGTCGACGGTGGATTTATCGGTGCCAGCCACCGTGACTGCATGGAAGGCGAACACCGCACGCCTGACGGCCATGTCTTGCTGGAGATCATCGACCCGCACACAGGGGCGCGGATCGAGGACTGCGACAAAACCGGTGTGCTGGTATTGACCAACCTCCATCGCCGTTTGATGCCGCTGATCCGCTATCCCGTGGGTGACCTGGCGTGCTGGCGCGAACCGGAGGGCACGGCGCAACGCAAATTCGCGCTGAGGGGCCGCAGCTGTAGCAGCCAGCGCGTGCGGGTCGGGATCCTGTCGCTGATGACGGATGAAATCAGCGACACCGTGAGGTGCACGACTGGCAGCGACGATTGGCAATTGGTGATTGAACAGGCCGACGACGGGGATGTGCTGACGTTGAAATACGTGGCGAACGAACGATCCGCCGGCATCGACGGGACACTCGAGGCTCGTTTGATCGAACTTTACCCGCAGATAACCCCACTGCGAAACGCTCGACTGCTGGAGCTGCGTATCCACAGCTGCGGCTTCGAGGATCTCGTGCGCCATCCTCGCGCAGGTAAAAGCCTGCGAATCGTCGATCATCGCTGCTATGACCAACATGACAGGGAGGTGCGTGATGGAACCGTTGATCCTGCGCAATTACCGTGAGAGCGACGCCACGGCCGTCAGCGAGCTGTTTCGCGAGGTGTACGGCGATCATTACGTACAAAGCGATGTGTATCTGCCCTGCCTGATCAGTCAGAACCATGCCAAAAAACGCTGGCACTCGCTGGTGGCGGTCGAGGGTGAGCGGATTCGCGGCCATGCCACCTTGTACAGGCAAAGCGAAACCTGGCACGACGCTGAACTGGCGTTGAGCGCCGTCCATCCTGACACTCGCTGTCAGAACATCGCGACACGCCTGGGCGAGCAACTGCTGACTCATGCGCAGGCTTTGGGCTGTCGCAGCGTGTCCATCAAACAGGTGACCCATCACCCGTACACCCAGCGCATGGCGCTGAATCTGGGATTCCATAACACCGGCCTGTTGCCTGATTTTGTCCGCTCGCCTTTCGGCAGCAAGAAACCGGAGTCGGTCGTACTGGGGGTCCGCGCCATCGACGGCTATCAGCGGCCGCTGCCGGAGCAGACGTGGCCAGCCAGTTGTCGTGCATTCATGGAGCATCTGATGGCTGTGTTCGGTGCCGGCGCCAGCGCAGCGCGTTGGCGCGGAGCCGCGTTTCAGGTTGAGCAGCACGGCAGTCGCCATGAAATGTTGCTGGAAAAACTCGACCCGGAACTGCTGAACCAATTGAGAACGCTGCCCAGGCACTGGCTGATTTCGATCCGTCTGCAACTGTCCCGACAGTTCGCCGTGGATCTGCACAGCCTCAACGCCATCGGTTTTGCCTTCACCGGTCTGGCGCCAGCGCAAGATAACCAGGGCGGCTGGCTGGCGTTGTTTCATCGCGGCTACCGTCCGCGCAAACTGGACTTGCATTGCCCGCACATGCAAGCACTGCATGAGCAGACGCAACGGCAAATCACGGGCCGTGATTTACCGCCGGTGTGATCGTGCGCTGGTGAACCGGCATGAGCCTGCTCATTGCGGGCGGGCTTATGCCTTGGCTTTGATGCCCTTGTCGGACGGCACGGCAGCATTGCCTTCGCCGTACGTCTTGAGGTTCTGCAGGACGTAAATGGCTTTTTTGAATTCGGGAATCAGGCTCTTGCCGTAATAGTTGCCGTTCAGACTGTTGGTCTGGATGGCATCGAGCTGCGTGGCGAAATACTCCAGAGCATTGAACTTGGCCTCCGGGTCTTTCTGCACACCGAAACGATCGAACTTGTCGCCAGCATTGAGCAAGGTGATCGAAGTGATCTCGGAGATCAGGCCACGCCCGCGCAGGAATTCGCTGAGGTTACCCAACTGCTTGACGGACACGTTGGCCGGGTCGAATCCCTTGATCTGCTTGCGCAGACCCTGTTTGTCCATCTCCGCGACGTTCAGCGCGTTCGGGTCGTTACCGACCAGCGTCAGCATCTGCTGCACTTTGACGCTCTGCGAAACCTGCTTTTTGGCGCCGGTGTCGCGGACCATAACGCCCGCCTTGCTTTCCCAGGCGCCGGTATAACCGATTGTCATGCGAAGATTCCTTGTGCGATGAGCATGAAATGTCCTTGTACCAGCCATTCGAATGCGCGCAAGTATCGGCTGGCAACATGACAGTACCAACATTTTTGTGTGCTTTTTTACAACTTTCGTACATTCCCGATACAAAGAGGACTACCAGCAAACGTTGCGTTAGAGCGGTCACGGGGATGCAACAAATGTCGTGCGCCGTGGTTGTGTACCCAAGCTGATACCAACCGGTCATCGCCCCGGGTGGTTTCGGCGGGCGAGCAGCTAAAGCTTCCGCCCGAAACGACGATACGCTGTGAACCCCGCCCTGTTTTGTTCCTCTCCGCCAACAACAACGCCGCTCAAGGATCAGTTCCATGCCCGCACTGCGCACTATTCAGGCTCGCTACACGCTGTTTCTGGTTCTGTTTATCCTGTTGTTGTCAGTGCTGACCGTGGTCGGCATCAGTCAATTGGTGGCGCCTACCCTGCGCGATACCGAAGAGAAGGTCGTGCTCAACCGCATCGCCGAGGTCGCCGTACAGATCCAGGGCGAACTGAACAAGGTACAGGCGCAGCAACGCAGCATTACCCAGACCATCCCGCTGCTCGACAGCGCCGCCATCGACACGGTGTTGCCGGGCCTGGTGGATCAGTACGGCGAGCTGAAAGTCTTCGGCGGCGGCATCTGGCCTTTGCCGGGCCAGCGTGAAGCCGGGCGCAACAAATTCAGTACCTTCTGGCACCGCGACGCCTCGGGCCAGCTGAAGGTCAACACCTTCTGGAACAGCGACGCCGCACCGAACTACTACGACCAGAGCTGGCACAAGGGCGGCATGGCCACCCCGCGCGGCCAATGCGCCTGGGCCGCGGCCTATAAAGACGACGCCAGTGCCGAGCCGCGCACCAACTGCGCCATGGCCATCTACAAGAACGGCAGTGCCTGGGGCGTTTCGACCATCGACGTGACGCTGGGCTTCTTCAACGATCTGGTGGCGCGCAAGGAAAAAGACCTCAACGCCGAGATGCTCATCGTCGAGGCTGACGGCAAGATCATCAGCAACAGCTCGCGCATCAGCGGTCCGATCGTGTTGAAGAACATCAGCGAACTGGCGGCCAGCTCGACTTTCGTCAATCAGATCAAGACCGGCTTGCAGAATCGGGATAAAGCGCAACGTGTCGAGTTCGATAACAACGGTGAAGACGCTACATTTTTCATGCGCCCTATCGAGGGCACACCGTGGTTCCTCGCCACCGCCCTGCCGACCAAAATGCTCACTGCCCAGCGCGACGATGTCCTCAACAGCCTGAGCCTGATCCAGATTCCGCTGGTGATCCTGCTGGTGCTGTTGCAGGTTTACGCGATTCGTAAACTGGTGCAGCGCATGAAGGCGCTGAAGGCCAACATCGATTCGCTGTCCAGCGGCGACGCCGACCTGACCCGCCGCATCACCATTCGCGCTGAAGACGAACTGGGTGCCATCGGCCATTCGGTCAACACCTTCATCGCCTATTTGCAGAACATGATCGGCGAAGTCACCCAGGCCACCGGCGCCATGGCTTCGAGCCTCGACAATCTGCAACGCACTTCGGCGCACACCAGCCAGATCCTGCTGCGTCACGCCTCGGAAACCGACCAGACTGTCACCGCGATCACCGAAATGAGCTCGACCGCCGAAAGCGTCGCGCAGAATGCCGCTGAAACCGCTGCGTTCACTCAACGTGCCAACGAGAACGCCGATCGCTCGCGCGTCGTGGTCGGTGAAGCGACCAACAGCGTAGTCGCGCTGATCGACGAAGTTGCCAGCGCTACACACAAAGTTGAAAACATGCAGCAGGACGCCCAGCGCATCACCGAAATCCTCGGCGTGATCGGCGCGATTGCCGGGCAGACCAACCTGCTCGCCCTCAACGCGGCCATTGAAGCGGCGCGTGCCGGGGAACAGGGTCGCGGCTTTGCGGTGGTAGCGGATGAAGTCCGTGCCCTCGCCGCCCGAACCCAGGCCAGCACCTCGGAAATCAACGAAATGCTGACCCGCCTGACCCAAGGCGTGAGCTCTTCGGTCAGCGCCATGGAAAACACCCAGGCCAGCTGTCAGTCCGCCGCTGACGCCACGGCTCGAGTCAACTCCGGGCTGGACGAAATGGCCGGTTCGGTCAGCCACATCAACAGCCTCAGCACCCAGATCGCCACCGCCGCCGAACAGCAAAGCGCAGTGACCGAAGAGATCAATCGCAGCATGGTGCAGATCCGCCACATGGTCGATGAGCTGGTGCAGAGCGGCCAGGCCAGCGAGCTGAATACCCGGCAATTGCTGGAAGCCAACAGCCGCGTGAGTGCGATCATGGGACGGTTCAAGGTTATTTAAGCCAACCGCATACCTGTAGGAGTGAGCCTGCTCGCGATGGCGGTTTATCGGTCAAGAATTTTGTCGACTGGAATACCGCTATCGCGAGCAGGCTCGCTCCTACACTGGTTAGCGTGTCTTGTAGCAACTGGAAACACTCAGTTGATGCCGGGGCGAAAAAACCGGTCAAAATGGGTTCTTTTTGACCGCCACCCGAGTCGAGAGCCCTTTCCATGCGAAGCCAACTGCGTCTGCTCGCCCTGAGCACCCTGTTCATCTCCTCCCTGGCGCAAGCCGCCGAACTGATCCCGATCGAAGTGCACCGCGATGCCAATTGCGGCTGCTGCAAAAAGTGGATCAGCCACCTCGAAGCCAATGGCTTCAAAGTCCAGGATCACGTCGAAAGCGACATGAGCCGCTTCAAACAGCAGCACGGCGTACCACCGCGTCTGGCGTCCTGTCACACGGCAATCATCAACGGCAAATTCGTCGAAGGTCATGTACCGGCCGATCAGGTGCTCGCGTTGAGCAAGCGCGACGATCTGCTCGGGGTTGCCGCGCCGGGCATGCCAATGGGCTCGCCGGGGATGGAAATGGATGGCATGAGTGACGCGTACCAGGTCATCGGCCTGAAAAAGGACGGCGCTGATGTGGTGGTGGCGGACTACCCGGCCCGTTGATGGGGGCGGCTTACTTCGGCCTGTTCTTTGCGGCGTTTGGGGCGGCGACATTGCTGCCATTGCAGTCCGAGGCATTGCTGGTCGGGCTGATCGTCAGCGAGCGCTATTGGCTGTGGGGCCTGCTCGGGGTGGCGACGCTGGGCAATGTGCTCGGCTCGCTGGTCAACTGGTGGCTGGGTCGTGGCATCGAGCGCTTTCAGGGTCGGCGCTGGTTTCCGGTCAGCCCTCGACACATGGCCAAGGCGCGCAAACATTACGAGCGCTACGGGCACTGGTCGCTGCTGCTCAGCTGGCTGCCGGTGATCGGCGATCCGCTGACCTTGATTGCCGGCGTCATGCGCGAACCACTCGGACGTTTTCTGTTGATCGTCACGCTGGCTAAAGGCGCGCGCTATGGCGTGCTGGCTTTGCTCACGCTGGGCTGGCTCGGTTGAACCAACCCTGCGTGTGATTGCCTTTGTTTAACGTCGGCGTAATCCCGGCCTTTCACAGTCGGCCAATTTTCAAGGAGTTTGTGCTTATGTCCGTCACGCTTTCCCGCTGGCTGCCCGGCCTCGTCCTCAGCGCTGCGTTGCCGTTAATGGCGCACGCCGCCACTGAAACCGCCCCCGCCGAAGGGCCGGCCTACGGCCCGGAACTCCAGGGTTTCCAGTATCCCTACACGCTTAAACACTTCGCCTTCGAATCCCAGGGCCAGAAACTGCAAATGGGCTACATGGACATCGCCGCCAATGGCAAGGCCAACGGTCGCACCGTGGTGCTGATGCACGGCAAGAATTTCTGCGCGGCGACCTGGGACAGTTCGATCAAGGCCTTGAGCGATGCCGGTTACCGGGTCATCGCCCCGGACCAGATCGGTTTCTGCACCTCCAGCAAACCTGAGCACTATCAATACAGCTTCCAGCAACTGGCCACCAACACCCAGCAATTGCTCAAAGCGCTGGGCATCCAGAAAGCCACTCTGCTCGGCCACTCCACCGGCGGCATGCTCGCCACCCGTTATGCGCTGCTGTTCCCTGAACAGGTCGATCAACTGGCGATGGTCAACCCGATCGGCCTGGAAGACTGGAAAGCCCTCGGCGTTCCGTATCGCACCGTCGATCAGTGGTACCAGCGCGAGTTGAAGGTCACGGCCAAGGGCATTCGCGACTATGAGCGCACCACTTATTACGATGGCCGCTGGAAGCCCGAATTCGATCGTTGGGTCGACATGCTCGCCGGCCTGAGCAAAGGCCCGGGCAAGACCCAGGTCGCATGGAACTCGGCGCTGATCTACGACATGATCTTCACCCAGCCGGTGTACTACGAGTTCAAGGACCTGAAGATGCCGACCCTGCTGCTGATCGGCACATCCGACACCACCGCAATCGGCAAGGACCTCGCGCCGCCGGAAGTGAAAGCCCGAATCGGCCACTACGAGGTGCTGGGCAAACAAGTCGCCAAGCTGATTCCGCAGTCGACGCTGATTGAATTCCCGGGCATGGGCCACGCCCCGCAAATGGAAGAACCGGAAAAATTCCATCAGGCGCTGCTCGGCTGGCTGGGCAAGACTCCTTCCGTTCCTTGATGAGGTAAGGCGATGACGGTGCAGATTGCAGTGATCGACGACTGGCAGGACGTGGCCCGCGATGTGGTCGACTGGTCAGTGCTCGACGGTATCGGTGAAGTAACCTTCGTGCACGATTACCCGGCCGACAACGCCACGCTGGCCGAGCGCTTGGGCAAGTATCAAGTGATCTGCGTGATGCGCGAACGCACGCGATTCGACGCCGATCTGCTTGGACGCTTGCCTGAATTGAAGTTGCTGGTCACCGGCGGCATGCGCAATGCCGCGCTGGACATGCCTGCCGCAGCGGCGCTGGGCATCAAGGTCTGCGGCACCGACAGCTACAAACACGCCGCGCCGGAGCTGACCTGGGCGCTGATCATGGCGGCCACCCGTGATCTGGTGAAGGAAGCCAACGCCCTGCGCGCCGGCCAGTGGCAACAGGGTCTGGGCGGTGATCTGCATGGCAAGACCCTGGGCATTCTCGGCTTGGGCAGCATTGGCCAGCGGGTCGCGCAGTTCGGTCAGGTGTTCGGCATGCGGGTGATTGCCTGGAGCGAAAACCTCACCGCCGAACGCGCTGAACAGGCCGGCGTGACTTACGTCAGCAAGCAGCAACTGTTCGAACAGGCCGACGTGCTGTCGGTGCATCTGGTGCTCAGCGAGCGCAGTCGCGGTCTGGTCGATACCCAGGCGCTGGACTGGATGAAACCGACCGCACTGCTGGTCAACACCGCGCGCGGGCCGATCGTCGATGAATCCGCGCTGATCAAGGCATTGCAGAAACGGCGCATTGCCGGGGCGGCGCTGGATGTTTTCGAGCAGGAGCCTTTGCCGGCCCTGCACCCGTTTCGCACGCTGGACAACGTCCTCGCCACGCCGCATGTGGGCTATGTCAGTCGGCAGAATTATGAGCAGTTTTTCCGGCAGATGATCGAGGATATTCAGGGTTGGGCGGAGGGAGAGCCGCTCCGTCTGTTGAATTGAGTCCATTACTTTAAATCTGATTTGCTTCCACAGCCCTATTCGCGAGCAGGCTCGCTCCCACAGGTTTACGCGTTCCAATGTGGGAGCGAGCCTGCTC
>NZ_QETJ01000064.1:0-26468 GCF_003105095.1 Pseudomonas sp. NDM
GTATTCAACATTGATGTCGACTGATCGACCGCTATCGCGAGCAGGCTCACTCCTACATTTTGATTTGCATAGGCCATAAAAACGGGCGGCCGACTGGCCGCCCGGTTTTGGGTGAAGGATTACAAATGCGATTCGGCGTATTCGGCCAGGATCGAGCGAGGCACCCCTTGCAGGGTGATGTGCACACCGTTGGGGAAATCCTTGAAGCGTTCGGTCAGGTAAGTCAGCCCGGAGCTGGTCGCGGACAGGTAAGGGGTATCGATCTGTGCCAGGTTACCCAGGCACACCACTTTGGAACCGGCGCCGGCACGGGTGATGATGGTCTTCATCTGGTGCGGCGTGAGGTTCTGGCATTCGTCGATCAGGATCAGGCTCTGCTGGAAGCTGCGACCGCGAATGTAGTTGAGCGATTTGAACTGCAACGGCACTTTGCTGAGGATGTAGTCGACGCTGCCATGGGTGTTCTCGTCATCCATGTGCAAGGCTTCGAGGTTGTCGGTGATGGCGCCCAGCCAAGGCTCCATTTTTTCCGCTTCGGTGCCGGGCAGGAAACCGATTTCCTGATCCAGGCCCTGCACGCTGCGGGTGGCGATGATGCGGCGGTAGCGCTTGCTGACCATGGTCTGCTCGATCGCAGCGGCCAGCGCCAGGATGGTTTTACCCGAACCGGCGGCGCCGGACAGGTTGACCAGATGAATGTCCGGATCAAGCAACGCGTACAGCGCCAGACTCTGATAGATGTCGCGCGGCTTCAGCCCCCACGCCTCCTGATGCAGCAGCGGTTCCTGATGCAGGTCGAGGATCAGCAGTTTGTCTTCCTGGATTTCCTTGATCCAGCCGACAAAGCCCTGCTCGTCGATAATGAATTCGTTGATATGCACTGCTGGCAGGTTGTCGATCAACTGCACCTGGTGCCAGGTGCGGCCATGGTCCTGGCGGGTTTCGACCTTGCTCACGCGGTCCCAGAAGGAGCCGGTCATGTTGTGGTAGCCATTGGGCAGCAGTGACACGTCATCGACCAATTGGTCGGTGCTGTAGTCCTCGGCGTCGATGCCGCAGGCGCGCGCCTTGAGGCGCATGTTGATGTCTTTGGTGACCAGCACCACCGGTTTCTGCGGATCGCGAGTGTGCAGATCGATCAGTTGGTTGATGATTTTGTTGTCGTTCAGGTGCTCGGGCAGAATCAGATTCGACTCGGCCTGCTTGCTCATCAGAATTGACAGCAAGCCCTTCGGCCCGCCCTTGCCACGCTGGATCGGCACGCCCAGTTCAACGTCTTCGGGAGACGCGTCGCCCAGGGTCTTGTCGATCAGGCGGATCGCCTGGCGGCATTCGGCGGCCACGCTGTGATGGCCGCTCTTGAGCTTGTCCAGCTCTTCCAGCACGGTCATCGGGATGGCGACGTGGTGTTCTTCGAAATTCAGCAGGGCATTTGGATCGTGAATCAATACGTTGGTATCGAGTACATACAGGATTGGCTGGTTGGAGGAAGGGCTGCGTCCGTGATCATCCATACTCGGTCACCTATGTGGGAGCCATTCGACGCAATACCGTGACAGTGCTGCGCCTCGAGGTGACTGCCGAATTCATCCACGAGGGCCTGGATGAACTGCACACAATAGGAGTCTTGGAAGACGCCACCTGTGTTGCAGGTTTCGGCGGTCTGTCTTCGTAATACTCCAAAACCGATGACATAAAAAAGTACTTTGACGGTTTTTTTAAGTTTATTTTGCAGAGTGACGAAAAGGCCTTGGCGGACTCCCCAGACACCGCTAAAGTCGGAAGTCCGCCTGCATCGAATTCCCGGCAAAAATCACCCCAAGCCCAATGTTTCCGGGCTTTTTTTAGTTTCTCAACGAAACGCGTCCTGGCAGTCTTCCCAACCGATACCGCTCTGCGCAGTCTGGGTGATCAGCCACGGCAGCGAAGTCTTCACGGCGTCCTGTTTCATGTTGAAATTGATCACCCCGTGACGCCACAACAGCATCAGGGTCAACACCCGCTGCGCGCTGGCCGGGCCCTTGAGCTTGCCGGCACCGTCCTGGGCATCGATGTCCCACAGCGCCACTTGCAGGCCCTGGGTATTGAAGAAACCTTGCGCGTCGCTGCGGCGCTGGCCATCCGGCGGACGGAACAGCGGCACGAAGTTTTCCGGCAGTTTGTTCTTCACCAGATCGGCGCTGCGCCGTACCGAATCCTGCCAGTCCTGCCAATGGCTGTGGGAGCGGAATTCCCAGCCCTGCACGCCAACGCACTGCCGGGAGAAGCTCGCTTGCAGGCTGCTGACCGAACGGCCGGCGAGCCGCGCCTGGATATCCTTGCCCAAGACGAAAAATGTTCCGCTCAGATTCGATTTGCGCAGATATTCGGTCAGCCAGTCGGTGTTGTCCGGTTGCAGGTTGGCGGCGCTGTCGAAAGTCAGCAGAAACAGCCGGTCGTGCATGTCTTCGCCGTTACGCTCGTAGTCACCGAAACGATCGAATTCATTGCTGGTTTGCGGCGACAGCGCGGCCTTGCGCATCAGCTCGTCCAGATACTGCAAATGGAAGATCCGGCTCGGCTCGGCCCATTTGGTGTAATAACTGTCGTCGCTGACCACGAACTTGGCGGCCTGCTCGCGCAGGGTCGGCAGGTCTTCGACAAGGAAGCAGAACGAGGCGTCCTGATCGCAGCTTTGCTGGGCGTGATTGTAATTGGTCAGCAAGCGCTGCCAGAGACGCTGGCGCAACTGATTGATCGCATCGATATTGACCGTGCGCAGGCCCAGGCGCTGGGCGAGTGCCGCCTCGTCGATGGATTCGGTGCCGAGCAGGCCGCGAGCGAACATAAGGATTTCCGCCCGCGACGCGACGTCGAACAGGGTCGGATTGCTCAACTGCTCCGGCCAAGTCGTGCGATCCAGCGTCGCCGCATCGCCGGGCGCCGCCACGGCCGCGTAGCTCAGCAGCCACGCGGTGAATAAAAGAACAATGCGCAAAGGGATGCCTCCATAACAAAACCCGCGCGGCACTATATCGCGGGTGGATCAAAACAAAGATCAAAAGATCGCAGCCTTCGGCAGCTCCTACCTGTCCCCATTGAATTCATTGCGGTTTCATCTCGAGCGCAATCTGTAGGAGCTGCCGAAGGCTGCGATCTTGTTCCATGACACCACCGATCACCTATCACGCTCATAGCTGGAGTCAACAAGGACAACCCCCTAGAATCGCCCCCACGATTAAAGGAGACGACTTCATGCTGATGGTGATTTCCCCCGCCAAGACTCTCGACTACGAAACACCGCCGGCGACCCAGCGCTTCACCCAGCCGCAATACCTCGACCATTCCCAGGAGTTGATTCAGCAGCTGCGCGAGCTGAGCCCGGCGCAGATCAGCGAATTGATGCACGTGTCCGACAAGATCGGTGGCCTCAATGCCGCGCGATTCGGCAGCTGGACGCCAGCCTTTACTCCAGAGAACGCCAAGCAGGCCCTGCTCGCATTCAAGGGTGACGTGTATACCGGCCTTGACGCTCAGTCCTTCAGCGAGGCGCAATTCGATTACGCGCAAAAGCACTTGCGCATGCTCTCCGGCCTTTATGGCCTGCTGCGCCCGCTGGACCTGATGCAACCGTATCGTCTGGAAATGGGCACCAAACTGGCCAACGCCCGTGGCAAGGATCTGTATGCGTTCTGGGGCACGCGCATCAGCGAATGGCTGAATGAGGCGCTGGCCGAGCAAGGCGATGACGTGCTGCTCAACCTTGCATCAAACGAGTACTTTTCCGCGGTCAAGCGCAACGCTCTGAAGGCGCGGATCATCAACACCGAGTTCAAGGACCAGAAGAACGGCCAGTACAAAATCATCAGTTTCTACGCGAAGAAAGCGCGCGGCCTGATGAGCCGTTTTGTGATTCAGGAACGCATCAACGACCCGGCTCAGCTCAAGCAGTTCAATGTGCAGGGTTATCGCTACAGCGCCGAGCAATCGAAACCCGACAATCTGGTGTTTTTACGCGACCACGCCCCGGAATAAAGCATGCCCTTTGCACGACTCTTTTCTCTGGGAGTCGTGCAGTCCGCCCGAAGTCAAAATCCCCCCGCAGCATATCGCCAATTTCATGGCGCCAATAAAACCACGACCTGTTTTCTAATTTTAGTTTCACTCGACACTCAAGTTTTTTTTCAGTAGTGGCACCTAAATTTTTTACCCGTAGTGGCACAAAACTATCGACCCCGTTTTCACCTCGATCAATAAAGGGCCAAGTCGCTAGTGCTATCAATTTGCTCTCAGTGCCATCTTGGTCAATATTTCAAAAAATTTCGGGTGGCACGATGAGCGGGCTGGAACTATGTCCAAATGCGTTGCTCATACCACCGGTAACGATTCTCGCCGAGTTTGTACGAGATAACTTACGCAGAGCTGATAGCCATGTAACCAAGTTGTCACACCAACTTGCCTGAGTGACTAACGAGTCTCAAAACAATCGAAGGACAGGAGATACGCACCATTAATATCCCCTACTAAGGCCAAGGCCGCGCCCCTATAAACGTGCTCGCCTGAGCACCTAACTGCTTGATTTACGGGCCCCCTACCCGACGTCGAGCAGGCTACATAACTGCACAAGAGTCTTCCCGCACGGAAGATCGGCTGCATAACAGGGCAAGTCATAACAACAAGGCCTAGTTGCGCACTTCTTGAGTGCATTTATTAGACACTCGGAACTTTGTATGCCTGCACACGGCATTGTGGCGCCTGTAAGCCGCACTTTCGAGTGCACTAGTGACCGCTGAACACCATTAACTCCGGCCATCTAAGGCCAGATATATACAGAGGTAATTGCGATGCGCATCAGCATATTTGGTTTGGGTTACGTTGGCGCAGTATGTGCCGGTTGCCTGTCTGCACGGGGCCATGACGTAGTTGGCGTCGACGTTGCCAAAGACAAGATCGACATGATTAACGCCGGCAAATCGCCAATCGTTGAACCGGGCCTGGGCGAACTTCTGCAACAGGGCGTCCAGACCGCTCGTCTGCGCGGTACGACCAACTTCGCCGAGGCGATTCGTGATACTGACCTGTCGATGATCTGCGTCGGCACGCCAAGCAAAAAGAACGGCGACCTGGAACTGAACTACATCGAGGCCGTGTGCCGCGAGATCGGTTTTGTCCTGCGTGAAAAAACCACCCGTCACACCATCGTCGTGCGCAGCACCGTGCTGCCAGGCACCGTGGCCAACGTGGTAATCCCGATTCTGGAAGACTGCTCGGGCAAGAAGGCTGGCGTCGATTTCGGCGTAGCGGTCAACCCGGAATTCCTGCGTGAATCCACCGCCATCGCCGACTACGATCACCCTCCGATGACCGTCATCGGCGAGTTCGATACCGCGTCGGGCGACGTTCTGCAATCGCTGTACGAAGAACTCGACGCACCGATCATCCGCAAGGACATCGCCGTTGCCGAGATGATCAAGTACACCTGCAACGTCTGGCACGCCACCAAAGTGACCTTCGCCAACGAGATCGGCAACATCGCCAAAGCGGTCGGCGTCGATGGCCGTGAAGTGATGGACGTGGTCTGCCAGGACAAGACACTGAACCTGTCCCAGTACTACATGCGCCCGGGCTTCGCTTTCGGCGGTTCGTGCCTGCCCAAGGACGTACGTGCGCTGACCTACCGCGCCGGCTCCCTGGACGTCGAAGCACCGCTGCTCAACTCGCTGATGCGCAGCAACGAATCGCAAGTGCAGAACGCTTTCGACATCGTTGAAAGCCATGACAAACGCAAAGTCGCCCTGCTCGGTCTGAGCTTCAAGGCCGGCACCGACGACCTGCGCGAAAGCCCGCTGGTCGAACTGGCGGAAATGCTGATCGGCAAGGGCTACGACCTGAGCATCTACGACAGCAACGTCGAGTACGCCCGCGTCCACGGTGCGAACAAGGACTACATCGAATCGAAGATTCCGCACGTGTCGTCCCTGCTCAACTCGGACTTCGACTCGGTGATCAACAACTCCGACGTGATCATCCTCGGCAACCGCGACGAGAAATTCCGTTCGCTAGCCCACGAAGCGCCGCAAGGCAAGCAAGTCATCGACCTGGTGGGCTTCATGTCCAAAGCCACCAGCGCCGGTAGCCGCACCGAAGGCATTTGCTGGTAAGGCAAGCCTCAAGCTTCAAGCCGCAAGCAAAAGCAACACGCTTGCGGCTTGAAGCCTCCATCACCTTCGGATGACGGTTATGACCAAGCTCAAACATTTTTTTCTGCAATCAGCCGGCTGGCTTTTTTATCTCAGTCTGCTGATGGGCCTGGCCTTGATGCTGCCCACGTCCACATTCGACTCCGAGTCGAAGGACTTCATTTTCCTGATTGGCGCCGTGGGTATCTGGCGCTACTCGATGGGTGCAACGCACTTTGTGCGCGGCATGATTTTTCTCTACATCGTTTACCCGCACCTGCGTCGCAAAGTACGCAAGCTGGGTAAAGCGGCTGACCCGTCGCATGTGTTTCTGATGGTCACCAGCTTCCGTATTGACGCGCTGACAACCGCGCAGGTCTACAGCTCGGTGATCCGCGAAGCCATCGACTGCGAACTGCCGACCACCATTGTCTGCTCGATCGTGGAAATGTCCGACGAGTTGCTGGTCAAGGCGCTGTGGGCGCGGATGAATCCGCCGGAGCGAGTCAAGCTCGACTTCGTACGCATTCCCGGTACCGGCAAGCGCGATGGTCTGGCGTTCGGTTTCCGCGCGATCTCCCGTCACCTGCCGGACGACCGTGCCGTGGTGGCCGTGATCGACGGCGACACCGTGCTCGGCGAAGGCGTCGTGCGCAAGACCGTGCCGTGGTTCCAGCTGTTCGGCAATGTCGGCGGCCTGACCACCAACGAGTTTTGCGAAGTGCGCGGCGGCTACATCATGAGCGAATGGCACAAGCTGCGTTTCGCCCAGCGCCACATCAACATGTGCTCGATGGCCCTGTCCAAGCGCGTACTGACCATGACCGGTCGGATGTCGGTGTTCAAAGCCTCCGTGGTGACCAATCCGGAATTCATCGCCGACGTTGAAAGCGACTCGCTGCAACACTGGCGTCTGGGGCGTTTCAAGTTCCTGACCGGTGACGACAAGTCGAGCTGGTTCAGCCTGATGCGCCTGGGTTACGACACCTTCTACGTGCCGGACGCCGCGATCAACACCGTTGAGCACCCGCCGGAAAAGAGCTTCATCAAGGCCAGCCGCAAGCTGATGTTCCGCTGGTACGGCAACAACCTGCGCCAGAACTCGCGTGCACTGGGCCTGGGTATCCGCCGCCTCGGCGTGTTCACCTCGGTGGTGCTGTTCGACCAGCGCGTGTCGATGTGGACCTCGCTGCTCGGTCTGACCGTGGCACTGATCGCCAGCTTCAAATACGGCACCGCGTTCATCCTCGTGTACCTGCTGTGGATCGGCATCACCCGCCTGATCCTGACGCTGTTGCTGTCGTGTTCCGGCCACCGTATCGGCCCTGCTTACCCGGCGATTCTGTATTACAACCAGATCGTTGGCGCCATGGTGAAGATCTACGTGTTCTTCCGCCTCGACCAACAATCCTGGACTCGCCAGCCCACATCCCTGACCCGTGATCTCGCCAGCTTTCAACGTTGGTTCAACACCTGGTCGTCTCGGACCATGACCTTCTCCGCCGGCAGCATTTTTGTCGCCGTGCTGCTGATGATGGTCTGACCCGCTCCTATTGAATTAACAAGGAAATCGCCCCTATGAATACCGCCGTCAACGTCAACGTAGTGCATGAATCCGAAGCCCAGCGCCAGCACGCTCGCGTGAAAATCCCGGCCAAGCTGCGTTTCTTCGGCCCTGACCGGACTCCGCTCGAAGCGCGGGTCCTCGATCTGTCCGCTGGCGGTCTGGCGTTCAACGCCGGGCAGATGCCGCTGACCATCGGCGAGGTGTACAAGGCGCGTCTGCAATTCGTCATCGACAACCTCGGCCTGGCCATGGACGTTGAACTGCAGGTGCGCTCCTTTGATCGCGCCACCGGCCGTGCCGGCTGCCAGTTCCAGAACCTCGAGCCGCAGGACATTTCCACTCTGCGCCACCTGATCACTTCGCACCTGGCCGGCGACATCGTCAGCATCGGCGAAGTGCTGGCGACCCTGCAGCGCGACAACTTCACCAAGGCGCGCAAGAACAAGACCGACGATACCGGCATGACCCCGTTCGGCCGTCTCAAAGCCGTGACCTTCAGCGCCGGTATTTTCGCTGTCGGCCTGGTCGCTGCCGGTTTCATCTTCAAGTCGGTGTACGGCATGTACTTCGTCAGCCATGCGCAGGCCGGTCTGGTCAGCGTGCCGGGGATGAACATCACCATGCCGCGCGACGGCACCGTGCAAAGTCTGGTCAAGTCCGACGGCGTCGCTGCCAAAGGCGCACCGCTGGCGACCTTCAGCACCAGCATGCTCGACGTGCTCAAGGGCCATCTGGCCGAAGATCAACTGGCCCCGGCCAAGGTTGAAGAATTGTTCGGCAAGCAAATGACCGGCACCCTGACTTCGCCGTGCGACTGCACCGTGGCCCAGCAACTGGTGGCTGACGGTCAGTACGCGAGCAAGGGCGACGTGATCTTCCAGTTGGTGCCGCGCAACACCCAGGCCAACGTTGAAGCACGCTTCTCCTATCGCCAGTTCGGCGACGTGCGTCCGGGTACGCCAGTCAGCTTCCAGATCGCCGGCGAAGACAAGACCCGCACCGGCAAGATCGTCAGCAGCACCAGCCTGAAGAGCGCCGACCTGTCCTCCGACATCCGCGTGCAGATCCAGCCAGACGAGCCGCTCGACAGCAGCCTCGCCGGCCGCCCGGTGGAAGTGAACAGCGACCGTGGCCCGAACCTGAACTGGCTGATCGACAAAGCCATGGCTGCCGGTCTTTAAGTCGAGGACATGCCTGTGACTACGCATAACTTGAACACACCGCCGACCCTGTGGGAGCGAGCCTGCTCGCGATGGGATCGCCGCGGTTTGTCTGATGTACCGAGTCGCTTGCATCGCGAGCAGGCTCACTCCTACAAGGGAACGGTGTGTGCCCTGGCATTGGCAGTGAGTCTGGCCGGTTGCGCCGGGCTGCCCGATCAGCGTCTGGCCAACGAAGCGCTCAAGCGTGGCGACACCGCCACCGCCGCGCAGAATTACCAGCAACTGGCCGATCTGGGTTACAGCGAGGCGCAAGTCGGTCTGGCCGATATCCAGGTCGACAGCCGTGACCCGGCGCAGATGAAACAGGCCGAAGCGACCTATCGCGCAGCGGCCAGCGTGTCGCCGCGAGCCCAGGCACGTCTGGGTCGTCTGCTGGTGGCCAAGCCGGGCTCCACCGAAGCCGAACACCATGAAGCCGAAACCCTGCTGAAAAAAGCCGCCGCCAATGGCGAAGGCAATACGTTGATCCCGCTGGCGATGCTGTACCTGCAATACCCGCACAGCTTCCCGAACATCAACGCCCAGCAGCAGATCGATCAGTGGCGCAAGTCGGGCTACCCGGAAGCCGGTCTGGCGCAGGTGCTGCTGTATCGCACCCAGGGCACTTACGACCAGCACCTGGATGACGTGGAAAAGATCTGCAAGGCCGCAATCAACACCACCGACATCTGCTATGTCGAACTGGCTACCGTCTACCAGAAACGTGGCCAGGCGGAGCAACAGGCCGAACTGATCAAGCAGATGCAGGCCGGTTACAGCCGTGGCACCGTCACCGCGCAGCGAGTCGATTCCGTGGCCCGCGTGCTGGCCGATTCGACCCTGGGCAAGACCGACGAAAAAACTGCGCAGGCGCTGCTCGAGCCGATCGCTCCGGGCTACCCGGCGTCGTGGGTCACCCTCGCCCAATTGCTTTACGACTTCCCCGAACTGGGCGACGTCGACCAGATGATGAAGTACCTGGACAATGGCCGCGCCGCCGATCAGCCGCGCGCCGAACTGTTGCTGGGCAAGGTCTACTACGAAGGCAAAATGGTTCCGGCCGACGCCAAAGTCGCCGAGGAACACTTCCAGAAAGCCGTTGGCCGCGAAGTCGCCGCCGACTACTACCTCGGCCAGATCTATCGCCGTGGCTACCTCGGCAAGGTCTATCCGCAGAAGGCCCTCGACCACCTGCTGACCGCTGCGCGCAACGGCCAGAACAGTGCTGACTTCGCCATCGCCCAGCTGTTTTCCCAAGGCAAGGGCACCAAGCCCGATCCGCTGAACGCCTACGTATTCAGCCAACTGGCCAAGGCGCAGAACACCCCGCAAGCCGATGAACTGGCAGCGACCCTCGAGGCGCAATTGCCGCCCGAGCGCCTTCCCGAAGCCCGCCGCCTGTTGCAACAGGAACAGGCCAGCCGTGGCGCCCTGAACTCGAACACGCTGCAACTGCACGCCCTGCAAGAAGAAGACGGCGAGGAAAAACTATGAAGCTGAACCCATTCGTGAAGGCCGGTATTGGCCTCACCTTCGCGCTGATCTGGTCTTGCCCGACACTGGCTGCGATGACTGAAAGCAAGAACTTCGGTCTGGAAGTGAAACTCACCGGTCAATCCGAAGACGACCGTGACCTCGGCACTGCCGGTGGCGGCGACGTCAATGGCGTGGGCCTCGACCTGCGTCCGTGGATCTACGGCGAAAGCGGCGCGTGGAGCGCCTACGCGATGGGCCAGGCGGTGACTTCCACCGACATCATCGAGACCGACACCCTGCAGCAGTCCGACGGTGAACAGACCACCGACAGCGGCGATCGCGAAACCAAGAAAAACTACCTGGCGATGCGCGAGTTCTGGGTCGGCTACAGCGGCTTCACGCCGTACCCTGGCGAGATCCTCAAGTTCGGTCGCCAGCGTCTGCGCAATGACGACGGCCAATGGCGCGACACCAACATCGAAGCGCTGAACTGGACCTTCGACACCACCCTGCTGCGCGCCAATGCCGGTGTTGCCGAGCGTTTCAGCGAATACCGCACCGACTTGAAAGAGCTGGCGCCGAAAGACAAGGATCGCCTGCACGCCTACGCCGACGCCGCTTACCAGTGGACACCGGGCCAGTGGGTCGGCATTCGCGGTCACCACACTCACGACGACGGCAAACTCGATTACGCCGAACCGGGCGTCCCGCGCGACTCGCTGGACAAGACCGAGAACGGCGACATCAGCTGGATCGGCCTGACTGCCGACAGCGACGCCTACAACTGGCGCAACACCAACACCGTCAACTACTGGGGCAGCATCACCGGCATGAGCGGCGACCGCGATACGGTCAACGCGCTGAACGCCGATGGCACGCGCCCGACACAAGCCAAGCGCAGCGATGACATCAGCGGCTGGGCCGCCGATGTCGGCGTGCGCCTGCGCCTCGATCCGCAATGGCAAGTCGGCGGTGCCTACGCCCGCGCCAGTGCCGATTACGAACAGAACGGTCTGGAGAGCAACCGCTCCAACTACACCGGTACCCGTTCGCGCGTACACCGTTTCGGCGAAGCATTCCGTGGCGAAATGAACAACATGCAGACCGCCACCCTGTTCGGTTCGTGGATGGTCAACGACGAGTACGACGCCAGCCTGATCTACCACAAGTTCTGGCGTGTCGACGGCAACAAGCCGGTCGGCAGCAACGGCATCAACGCGGTGGAAAACAACACCGACGACGTCACCGGCGCGATCCTCTCCAGCACCTCGCTGCCGCTTGAAGATGGCAACAAGGACCTGGGTCAGGAAATGGACCTGGTCGTCACCAAGTACTTCAAGCAAGGCCTGTTGCCGGCGGCGTTGAGCCAGTCGATCGACGAGCCTTCGGCACTGGTGCGTTTCCGTGGCGGTGTGTTCAAACCGGGCGATGCCTACGGCAGCCAGGTTGATTCCTACATGCACCGCGCATTCATTGACGTGATCTGGCGCTTCTGATGCAAACCGCCAAGGGAGTGCCCGACATGATCAGCACCAGAACAGGCTCACTCAGCCTGCTGGCCGGCGCGATGCTGCTGGCCAGCGCCGGCGCCTTCGCCAATGTTGAACCGGCGAAACCTGCGACCGTGGCCAAGGAACTGCAACAGGCCAAGACCTACACCGTCAGCAGCGCGCCGACCGAGGCGCTGCAACTGGCCAAGCCGAAACTGCCCGACCTGTCCGGCTTCACCGCCGAGGCCGCTGCGGCGAAAATCGTGCGTAGCAAACCGGGCAAGATCAGCGTGCGCCGGATGATGCAGGAAAACGCCCTGAAGGATTTCATCGGCGGCGATAACAAGATGGCCGAATGGGTCGTGCGTCAGCACGGCATCCCGCAGGCGATCTTCATCGACGACGGCTACATGAACCTCAAGGATCTGGCGAAAAAACTGCCCAAGCAGTATTTCAGCGAGACCTCGCCGGGCGTGTACCTGGCCAAATTGCCGATCGTGGTCGGCGAGAAAGGCATCCTCGAAATCGACGGTCAGACCCAGGAACTGCGCCTGTCGCAAGAGGCCGGTTCGTTCCTGATCAACGACGGTCAGTTGTTCGTGCGTGACACCAAAGTCACCGGCTGGCGCGAAAAGGACAACGGCCCGGCAACCTTCCGTTCGCCGAAGGAATTCCGTCCGTTCCTGCTCGCCTGGGGCGGCACCGAGACCTACATCGTCAACAGCAAGATGGCCAGCTTCGGTTACGCCAACAGTAAGTCGTACGGAGTGAGTATTTCCCAGTACACGCCGAACATGGCCAAGGTTCTCAAGCGCCCGGAACCGACCGGCTGGATCGTCGGCTCCGAGTTCTCGGACATGTGGTACGGCTTCTACTGCTACGAAACCCGCGACTTCGTGGTCAAGGGCAACACCTACAAAGACAACATCGTCTACGGCATCGACCCGCATGACCGCTCGCACCGTCTGATCATTGCCGAGAACACTGTTCACGGCACGAAGAAGAAGCACGGGATCATCATTTCCCGTGAGGTCAACGACAGCTTCATCTTCAACAACAAGAGTTACGACAACAAGTTGTCGGGCCTGGTGATCGACCGTAACAGCGTCAACAACATCATTGCCTACAACGAGATCTACAAGAACCACACCGACGGCATCACGCTCTATGAGTCCGCCGACAACCTGCTGTGGGGCAACAAGGTCATCAGCAATACCCGTCACGGCATCCGTATTCGTAACAGCGTGAACATCCGCCTCTACGAAAACGTCGCCATGACCAACGGCCTCACCGGTATCTACGGCCACATCAAGGACCTGACCGACACCGACCGTGACATCAAGCTCGACCCGTTCGACGCGCAGGTGTCGCTGATCGTGGTTGGCGGCGAACTGGCGGCCAATGGCAGCGGCCCGCTGTCGATCGACTCGCCGCTGAGTGTCGAGCTGTATCGCGTGTCGATGCTGGCGCCGACCAAGTCCAGCGGCATCAGCTTCAACGGCATCCTCGGCGAGCGCCAGGATGAAATTCTCGACCTGCTGGTGCGCCAGCAGAAAGCCGTGCTGATCGACCCTGTCGAACGCCAGACCGAATTGCAGGACTGAGGATAATTTTTATGCACCCACACATGATCAAACTGCTCAGCCTCTCGGCCCTGACTCTCGGCATTCTTGCTGCCGGCAACGCACGCGCCGACGCTGAAGGCGCAAGCGTCACCCCACCGAAGTTCACCGCCGAGCCATGCTGCAACCTGTGCCCGGCGGCCCATGACGCGAAAAACTACACAACGCGTTATCAGCAGAACTTCACCACCCTGGTACAGGCGCAGGGCGACTGGCTGTTCCGTACCCAGGAAGATTTGCGCACCGAGTTCAACACCACGCCGGCCGGCTACAAGCGACTGCAACAGTTGCACGATGCGTTCAAGAGCAAAGGCGTCGAACTGGTGATCGTTTACCAGCCGACCCGAGGCCTGGTGAACCGCAACAAGCTCAACCCGCAGGAGAAAGCCGCGTTCGACTACGAGAAAGCCTTGGGCAACTACAAGACCATGCTCGGCCGTTTCGCGAAGATGGGTTACGTGGTGCCGGACCTGTCGCCCCTGACCAACGAATCGTTGCCGGACACCCTGCCCGCCCACGATTTCTACTTCCGTGGCGACCAGCACTGGACGCCATACGGCGCTCAGCGCACGGCAAAAATCGTGGCGGAAAAGGTCAAGCAGATCCCGGCTTTCGCCGACATTCCCAAGCGTGAATTCGAGACCAAGAAGTCCGGGCGCATGGGCAAGACCGGCACCCTGCACAACATGGCCGGGCAACTGTGTGGCACCAGCTACGCGATCCAGTACATGGACCAGTTCACCACCGAGCCGAAAGGCGAGGCAGGCGACGGCGATCTGTTCGGCGATTCCGGCAATCCGCAGATCACTCTGGTCGGTACGTCGCACAGCGGCAAGAACTACAACTTCGCCGGTTTCCTTGAAGAAGCCATCGGCGCCGACATTCTCAACGTGGCCTTCCCCGGCGGCGGTCTGGAAGGTTCGATGTTGCAGTACCTGGGCAGCGAAGAATTCCAGAAGACCCCGCCGAAGATTCTCATCTGGGAATTCTCGCCGCTGTATCGCCTCGACCAGGAAACCATCTATCGCCAGATGATGGCGCTGCTCGACAACGGTTGCGAAGGCAAAGACGCACAGATGTCCGCCAGCACCACGCTGAAACCGGGCAGCAAGCAAGAACTGCTGGTCAACAGCAAGAACCTGAACCTGCAGAACGCCAGTCATCAGGTCGACATCCGCTTCGCCGACACCTCGGTGAAAACCCTGCAAGCCACCCTCTGGTACATGAACGGTCGCCACGAGGACATCAAGATCGAGAAACCGGAAACCTCCGACACCGACGGTCGTTTCGCCTTTGAGCTGCGCACGGACGAAGACTGGGCCTCGCAAAACCTGCTGGCGGTCGAAGTCCAGGGTCCTGAAGCCGGACCTGGCGCCGCGCCACAAAAAGTCGAAGCGAAAATCTGCAAACGCAACGTATTCCCGGGCGCTGGTCAACAGACCGCGCAGCTCGGGCAATGAGGTCTGCTATGCGAAATCCGAAACTGAAAAATCTGTTGGCACCGACGCTCCTGAGCCTGGCGATGTTCGCCGGGGCAACCCAGGCCGCTGCGCCATTGCGTCCACCGCAGGGCTACTTCGCCCCGGTGGATAAATTCAAGACCGGCGACAACAGCGATGGCTGCGATGCCATGCCGGCGCCGTACACCGGACCGCTGCAATTTCGCAGCAAATACGAAGGTTCGGACAAGGCCCGCGCAACGCTGAACGTGCAGTCGGAAAAAGCCTTTCGCGACACCACCAAAGACATCACCACGCTGGAGCGCGGCACCGCCAAACGCGTCATGCAGTTCATGCGCGACGGTCGCCCGGAGCAGCTCGAATGCACGCTCAACTGGCTGACCGCGTGGGCCAAGGCCGATGCGTTGATGTCGAAAGACTTCAACCACACCGGCAAGTCGATGCGCAAATGGGCGCTGGGCAGCATGGCCTCGTCGTACATTCGCCTGAAGTTTTCCGACTCGCATCCGCTGGCCCAGCATCAGCAGGAAGCGCAGCTGATCGAAGCCTGGTTCAGCAAAATGGCCGATCAGGTGGTCAGCGACTGGGACAACCTGCCGCTGGAAAAAACCAACAACCACTCGTACTGGGCCGCCTGGTCGGTGATGGCCACCGCCGTCGCCACCAACCGCCGCGACCTGTTCGACTGGGCGGTGAAGGAATACAAGGTTGGCGTCAATCAAGTCGACGCCGACGGCTTCCTGCCCAACGAACTCAAGCGCCAGCAACGCGCCCTCGCCTATCACAACTACGCCCTGCCGCCGCTGGCGATGATCGCCAGTTTCGCTCAGGTCAACGGTGTCGATCTGCGTCAGGAAAACAACGGCGCACTGAAGCGTCTCGGTGATCGTGTGCTGGCCGGTGTGAAGGACCCTGATGAGTTCGAAGAAAAGAACGGCAAAAAGCAGGACATGACTGACCTGAAAGAGGACATGAAATTCGCCTGGCTCGAACCGTTCTGCACCCTCTACACCTGTGCGCCGGATGTGATCGAGAAGAAGCACGGCATGCAGCCGTTCAAGACCTTCCGCCTTGGCGGCGACCTGACCAAGGTCTACGACCCGTCCCATGAAAAGGGCAACAAGGGTTCTTGAAAGGCGAAGAGCAAAAGCCCCTCACCCTAACCCTCTCCCGGAGGGAGAGGGAACTTGACGAGGTGCTTTTCTGAAATTCGCCGACCTGCAATATCGAGCCGATCTCCTTTTCTGAAAACCATGGAGATCAGGCTCCCTCTCCCTCCGGGAGAGGGCGGGGGGTGAGGGGCGCGGTTTGACGGCCAGCCCAGACCTCAAGCAAACACTGTGTCACCCCTCCACTACCACGGGGGGTTTGGGGGGGCTTTGGCCCTTGACTGTTGGTTCAAACATGGAGAGATCGGGATGGTATTTTCATCCAACGTGTTCCTGTTTCTGTTCTTGCCGATCTTTCTCGGCTTGTACTACTTGAGCGGGCAACGCTATCGCAACCTGCTGCTGCTGATCGCCAGCTACGTGTTCTACGCCTGGTGGCGAGTGGACTTCCTCGCACTGTTCGCCGGCGTCACGCTGTGGAACTACTGGATCGGCCTTAAAGTCGGTGCCGCCGGCGTCAGGACCAAACCGGCGCAGCGCTGGCTGTTGCTCGGCGTGGCGGTGGACCTGTGCATCCTCGGCTACTTCAAGTACGCCAACTTCGGCGTCGACAGCATCAACGCGATCATGACCTCGTTCGGTCTCGAGCCGTTCATCCTCACCCACGTACTGCTGCCGATCGGTATTTCGTTCTACATCTTCGAATCGATCAGCTACATCATCGACGTGTACCGTGGCGACACTCCGGCCACGCGCAACCTGATCGACTTCGCAGCGTTCGTGGCGATCTTCCCGCACCTGATTGCCGGCCCGGTCCTGCGTTTCCGCGACCTCGCCGATCAGTTCAACAACCGCACGCACACCCTCGACAAGTTCTCCGAGGGCTGCACGCGGTTCATGCAGGGTTTCATCAAGAAAGTCTTCATCGCCGACACCCTCGCCGTGGTTGCCGACCATTGCTTCGCCCTGCAGAACCCGACCACGGGCGATGCCTGGCTGGGTGCGCTGGCGTACACCGCGCAACTGTATTTCGACTTCTCCGGCTACAGCGACATGGCCATCGGCCTGGGCTTGATGATGGGTTTCCGCTTCATGGAAAACTTCAAGCAGCCGTACATCAGCCAGTCGATCACCGAGTTCTGGCGCCGCTGGCACATCAGCCTGTCGACCTGGCTGCGTGACTATCTGTACATCACCCTCGGCGGTAACCGCAAAGGCACGCTGATGACCTATCGCAACCTGTTCCTGACCATGCTGCTCGGTGGTCTGTGGCACGGCGCGAACATCACTTACATCATCTGGGGCGCCTGGCACGGCATGTGGCTGGCGATCGAAAAAATGCTCGGCCTGAACACCTCGCCGCGCAGCCTCAATCCGATCCGCTGGGCACTGACCTTCCTGCTGGTGGTGATGGGCTGGGTGATCTTCCGTGCCGAGAACCTGCACGTTGCCGGACGCATGTACGGCGCGATGTTCAGCTTCGGTGACTGGTCGCTGTCGGAACTCAATCAGGCCAGCCTGACCGGCCTGCAAGTGGCAACCCTGGTGGTGGCTTACGTGACCCTGGCGTTCTTCGGCCTGCGTGATCTGTACACCAATCAGCCGCCAGCCAAGACCAAACCTGAAGTCAACGTCGAGGCCGATGGCCCTGCCACTGCGACCCCGGGAATGATCAAGGCAGCGCCTGGTGAAAATCCTGCGAGCATCCATGAACCTGGCTACACCGTCGGCGTCGAAGCCCAGGTGCAACCGGCCTACTGGACCGCGGACTGGTCGCGCTACGTGATGCGCGGGCTGATTCTGCTGTTGTTCATCGCCTCGATTCTCAAACTCTCGGCGCAAAGTTTCTCGCCGTTCCTTTACTTCCAGTTCTGAGGGATCTGACATGACCCGCTCATTACGCATCTTCTACATCGCCCTGTTCCTGGTGACGCTGTTGGTCCTGGGCCTGTGGTCGGTTCGCAGCTTCTTCGGCTTCAGCACCAACGCCGATGCGACGGTGCTCAACGGCCGCTGGACGAAGGCGGTGGAAACCCACTATGACGATGAATTCCCGATCAAGCGTCTGGGCACCAACCTCTGGGCCGCGCTGGATTTCAAACTGTTCAACGAAGGTCGTCCGGGCGTCGTGCTCGGCCGCGACCAGTGGTTGTACAGCGATGAGGAATTCAACCCGATCGTCAACGAAGAGCAGAACCTGCAAGGCAACTACGCGCTGGTCGAAGGCGTGCGTCAGACCTTGAAAGAGAAAGGCGTGAAACTGGTGATGGCGATCGTGCCGGCCAAGGTGCGTCTGTACCCGGAGCATCTGGGTGAAGTGAAGCCTGCGAGCATTCACCAGAATCTGTATCAGGATTTCCACGCCCGTGTCGCTGCCGACAAGATCCTCGCCCCTGACCTGCTCGGCCCGCTGCAACAGGCCAAGCAGAACGGTCAGCAAGTGTTCCTGCGCACCGACACCCACTGGACCCCGGAAGGCGCCGAAATCGCGGCCAACACGCTGGCCAGGACCATTGCCGAGAAATTCCCGCTGAGCGGCGAGCCACAGCGCTTCGTCACCACGCCAGCTGAGAAGGTCACGCACAAGGGCGATCTGCGTCTGTTCCTGCCGCTCGATCCGCTGTTCGAAAACATGATGCCGGCGCCTGAGCCTCTGCTCAAACGCAACACCGTGGCCGCCGAGCAACCTGCCGGTGACGACGCCCTGTTCACCAACAGCGAAGTACCGGTGGCACTGATCGGCACCAGCTACAGCGCCAACCCCAACTGGAACTTCGTCGGTGCGCTCAAGCAAGCGCTGCACAGCGACGTCGTCAACTACGCCGAAGACGGCCACGGCCCGATTCTGCCAATGCTCAGCTACCTGAAAAGCGATGACTTCAAGAACAGCCCGCCACAAGTGCTGATCTGGGAGTTTCCTGAACGATATCTGCCTGTGAACAACGAAATCGGCGACGCCGACCCACAGTGGGTCGCAGAGCTCAAACAAGCCGGCGCCCGCCAACAAAACGTAGCCATCAACACTAAATCCGAGACGCCCGATCGGGCGCAAAACTGAAAGAGAGGTACACCATGACTTTCACTACTACTCCTCGTCGTCTCGCTAAAAGCTTCGCACTGGTTGCTGGCCTCAGCGTGCTTTCCGTCCCAGCCTTCGCCGGTGGCGATGCTGCACTGTACGGCCCGACCGCGCCGAAAGGCTCGACCTTCGTACGTGTCTACAACGCCAGCAACGCTGAAGTCAGCGCCACTGTCGGCAGCACCAGCCTGAGCGATATCGCGCCACTGGCCAGCAGTGACTTCAGCTTCATGCCGGGCGGCGACTACAGCGCCAAGATCGGCAGCCAGACCCTGCCAGTGAAACTCGCCGGTGACCACTACTACACCCTGGTCAACAACGCTTCCGGCGCGCCACAACTGATCGAAGAACCACCGTTCAAGAACAAGCAGAAATCCCTGGTGCGCGTGCAGAACCTCAGCGACAAGCCGCTGACCCTGAAGACCGCCGACGGCAAGACCGAAGTGGTGCCGAACGTCGCAGCCAAGGGCCGTGGCGAACGTGAAATCAACCCGGTGAAAGTCAGCCTGGCGCTGTACGAAGGCGACAAGAAAGTCGGCGACGTAAAACCGGTCGCGCTGGAGCGTGGTGAGGCAGCCGTGCTGTACGTCACCGGCAACGGCAGCAACCTGTCGCCAGTCTGGGTAAAACGCCCGGTGTCGACTCGCTAACCCTTTTCCCGAACTGACGCAGTAACCCTTGTAGGAGCGAGCCTGCTCGCGAATACGGTCTGACATGCAGCATCAATGTCGACTGAGCCAGCGCTTTCGCGAGCAGGCTCGCTCCCACAGGGCTCTAACCAAATTGATTTTATGGAGTAAAAACTATGATTCCGGTGATCTTGTCAGGTGGTAGCGGTTCGCGTCTGTGGCCTCTTTCGCGCAAGCAATTCCCCAAGCAATTCCTCGCCCTGACCGGCGAACACACCCTGTTCCAGCAAACCCTCGAGCGCCTGGTGTTCGAAGGCATGGACACGCCGATCGTGGTCTGCAACAAGGAACACCGTTTCATCGTCAACGAGCAACTGGCCGCACGCAATCTGGAATGCCAGCGCATCCTGATGGAACCGTTCGGCCGCAACACTTCGCCGGCCGTGGCCCTGACCGCGATGATGCTGGTCAATGAAGGACGCGACGAACTGATGCTGGTGCTGCCGGCCGACCACGTGCTGGAAGACCAGAAAGCCCTGCAACGCGCCCTGGCCCTGGCCACCGTCGCGGCGGAAAACGGCGAAATGGTCCTGTTCGGCGTGCCGGCGACCAAACCGGAAACCGGCTACGGCTACATCAAGTCCACCGCTGATTCGCTGCTGCCCGAAGGCGTCAGCCGTGTCTCGCACTTCGTCGAAAAACCGGACGTGAAGCGCGCCACCGAGTACGTCGAATCCGGCGGTTACTACTGGAACAGCGGCATGTTCCTGTTCCGCGCCAGCCGCTTCCTCGAAGAACTGAAAAAACACGATCCGGACATCTACGACACCTGCCTGCTGACCCTCGAGCGCAGCCAGCAGGACGCCGACAGCGTCACGTTCGATGAAGCCACCTTCGCTTGCTGCCCGGACAACTCCATCGACTACTCGGTGATGGAAAAGACCCAGCGCGCCTGCGTGGTGCCGCTGACTGCAGGCTGGAGCGATGTCGGTTGCTGGTCGTCGCTGTGGGAAGTCAATGAAAAAGACGCCAACGGCAACGTCAGCAAAGGCGACGTGGTGATTCAGGACAGCAAGAACTGCATGATCCACGGCAACGGCAAACTGGTTTCGGTAATCGGTCTGGAAAACATCGTCGTGGTCGAAACCAAGGACGCGATGATGATCGCCCACAAGGACAAGGTCCAGGGCGTCAAGCAGATGGTCAACACGCTCAACGAGCAGGGCCGCAGCGAAACCCAGAACCATTGCGAAGTGTATCGTCCGTGGGGCTCGTACGACTCGGTGGACATGGGCGGGCGTTTCCAGGTCAAGCACATCTCGGTCAAGCCGGGCGCGTGCCTGTCGCTGCAAATGCACCACCACCGCGCCGAACACTGGATCGTGGTCAGCGGCACCGCCGAAGTGACCTGCGACGAGAACGTGTTCCTGCTCACTGAAAACCAGTCGACCTACATCCCGATCGCCTCGGTGCACCGCCTGCGCAACCCGGGCAAGATCCCGCTGGAAATCATCGAAGTGCAATCGGGCAGCTACCTGGGCGAAGACGATATCGAGCGTTTCGAAGATATCTACGGCCGCTCCACCCCGGTCGAGCGCGGCGTCTCGGTGAAAACCATCGCGCAGTAATCGCTCGCTGAAACAAGAAGCCCTCGTCCAGCCCGTTGCGTCCCCTATCCGCAGCGGGCTGGGCGGGGGCTTTTTTTGTCTTGATTCTGTGTAGCCAGAAATGGCCTCTTCGCGAGCAGGCTCGCTCCCACACTTGAAAACTTTCCCTGTGGGAGCGAGCTTGCTCGCGAAGAGGCCCTCTCAGACACCCCTGGTGCCAATGCCCATCGCCAACCTCCCCTGCGCTTAGGTAGGATGCCTCTCTGTCTCTGCGAGGTTATCCGACATGTTCATCGGCATCCTGCTGGTCATCACCTGGTTGATCCTGCTGCTGCGCTATCCGGCCAAGGCCTTGCCGGTTTCGGTGGCCGCGGCAATCGGGCTGGGTTTTGTGGCCATGTGGGTGGTGTGGCTGGACAACCGCGAGATCAAGCAACTCGCGCGCCTGGAACTGCGCATCGCTTACGCTCCCGAACAATGCCCGGCCGACCGTCCGCTGCAATTGAAAATGAACAACGGCAACGACGTGCCGCTGACCGAACTGCGTTGGCGCATCGCTGCCTATGCGCCGGGCGATACGGTCAACCTGGCGGACAATCAATACACAGCCCCGCGTTATCGCGGCCCCGGCGAACTGCAGGCCGGCGCCACGTGGGAGGACTGCTTGCCACTGCCGCCGCTGCGCCCCGGCTATCGCCCGCAAAGCCTGGAGTTTCGCGCCGAGCATTTGCAGGGCAGTTTCTCCGACTGATCTCCTCCACACCTTATTTTGCACAAGGAATGCGCCATGCCCGTTGCGTTGATTACCGGTTGTTCCAGCGGCATCGGCCGCGCCCTTGCCGATGCGTTCAAAGCCGCCGGCTACGAAGTCTGGGCCAGCGCGCGCAAGACGCAAGACGTCGCCGCGCTCAGCGCCGCCGGTTTCATCGCGATCCACCTGGACGTCAACGATGGCGCCGCGCTGGAACAACTCGCCGAGCGCCTCCACCAGCAACACGGCGGCCTCGATGTATTGATCAACAACGCCGGTTACGGCGCCATGGGGCCGTTGCTCGACGGCGGCGTAGCGGCCATGCAGCGCCAGTTCGAGACCAATGTCTTTTCGATTGTCGGTGTCACCCGCGCGCTGTTTCCGCTGCTGCGTCAGGCCAAAGGTCTGGTGGTGAATATCGGCAGCGTGTCCGGTGTGCTGGTCACGCCATTCGCCGGTGCCTACTGCGCGTCGAAAGCGGCGGTGCATGCGCTGAGCGATGCCCTGCGCATGGAGCTGGCGCCGTTCGGTATCCGCGTGATGGAAGTCCAGCCCGGCGCGATTCAATCGAGTTTTGCCAAAAACGCCGGGCACGAGGCCGAGCAGTTGATCAACGAGCAGTCGCCGTGGTTTCCGCTGCGTGAGGGCATTCGCGCGCGGGCCAAGGCGTCGCAGGACAAGCCGACACCGGCCAATGAGTTTGCCGCCGAGGTGCTCAAGGCTGTGCAGCAGAGCAACCCGCCACGCTTGATCCGCATCGGCAATGGCAGCCGCGCGTTGCCGTTGTTGGCGGCGTTGCTGCCCAAGGGTTTGCTGGAATCGACGTTGATGAAGCGGTTCGGCTTGCGCGCGAAACTCTAGGCAGGGCGGCCCGCTCCCACAGGGATCTTCGGTGCAGCCTGGATTCAGTGTGGGAGCGAGCCTGCTCGCGAAGGGGACGACGCGGTCTGTCAGAGCTTCGCAGCAGTCTGGTTCACCACCACCGTGCAAGTAATCCCTGCCGCCAACAAAACCCCTTCCGGCACTTCATCAATGTGTATCCGCACCGGCACGCGCTGCGCCAGGCGCACCCAGTTGAACGTCGGGTTCACATCGGCGATCAGCTCGCGACTTTCCGGGTTGTCGCGGTCGTAGATGCCGCGTGAAATGCTCTCGACATGGCCCTTGAGCACTTCGCCGCTCATCAATTGCATATCGGCTTCGTCACCGACTTTCACATGCGGCAGTTTGGTCTCTTCGAAGAAGCCGTAGACCCAGAACGAGTTCATATCGACCACAGCCATTTTCGCCTCGCCGATGCGTGCGTAGTCGCCACGATGCACGTTGAGGTTGGTCACGTAGCCGTCCACCGCCGCGCGCACTTCGGTTCGTTTGAGGTTGAGTTCGGCCGCTTCCAGTTGTGCCTGGGCATGTTGGTAGTCAGCCAGCGCGGCGTCGGCGATGTTGCTGGCGTCGTCGCGGTTTTCCTTGGAGATCACCAGGTTGTCGAGGTCGGCGCGGCGGTGGGCGTTGACCTTGCGCATCTCCCAGGTCGACTTGCGCGAGGCAACCAGCGACTGCGCCTGCCTGACCGCGATGCGGTAGTGCTCAGGGTCGATGCGCATCAGCAGATCGCCCTTCTTCACCAACTGATTGTCACGCACCGGCACTTCTACCACTTCGCCAGTGACGTCGGCGGCGACGTTGATGATGTCGGCACGAACGCGGCCATCGCGAGTCCACGGCGTGTTCATGTAGTGCTCCCACAACGTGCGGCCGATCCACAGCGCCAGGGCCAGTACCAGCAGGGTCGCGAGCAGGCTGAAAAACTTTTTCATCGGGGCCTTCTTCAGAGAGAGAGTCAGCGGTAGACAGTCAGCGCCATGGCGCCGAACAGACAGGTAAACAGGCTCAGACGCAGCAGCGCCGGGTGCCAGAAAAAACGGTACAGATCGAACCCCGAGAGAAAGCGGTCCAGCGCCCAGGCCAGCCCCGCAGCGACAAAAAACATCAGGGTCATGGTCGGCATGTACACGCCGTGGAAAGCGATTTCACGAGGCATGGGCAAGTCCTTCGGGCCTGGCGGGAGCGAATTCGGCGAGGGGTGATTGCGGGTCGAGCAATGAGGTGCGGATGAAGTGCAGATAGCTTTTCACCCGCCGTAGCGCCGAGGTATCGAAGTGCGGCGCGAACGGTTCATCGGTGGCGGCGACGCGGCTGATGGCGTGATCGACCGCCACCAGTGCACGCTCAAGATTGCTCGCGTTCGGCTGCAGGAACAGGCGTACCAGCGCGCGGCCCATCACACGGATTGCCTGGCGCCACGGCTGCGATTCGGCATACGCCGGGTGCACTGGCAGGATTGCCTGCTCCTTGCGCAACTCGATGATCGCGTGACCGACTTCGAGCACCACGAACATCCAGCGCAGCAGAGTCTTCTGCACCTTCGGTTGCCCGGCCGCCAGGCCATAGGCCTGATGCAGCAGGTCGCGGGTGCGGCTCTCGAAACTCGAGGCCAGGCCCTTGAGCTTGCCGCTGATCGCGTAGACCACTTGCCCGCGCAGATCCTGCTCCAGGCGCTGCCATAACCAGCGACTGTTCGGCGGCAGAATGATCGCCCCGGCGGCGGCACACACGAGCATGCCCATGACCATGGCGATGTAGTCGTTGATGAAGGTGTAAGGGTTGTAAATCGTGAGGTTGTCCGGCACCGAACCGGTGCTGAAAAAAATCAGCAGGCCCAGCCCGACACCGGCGTACTGCGGCCGTGAGGCGAGGAACGAACCGAGCACGATCACCGGTGCGAGCATCACGCAGAGCAAGGGGAAACCGTCGATCCACGGGAAGATGAAAAACATCTCGACGAAGCCGATCAACGCGCCGAGAAAAGTCCCGCAGGCCATCTGAAAAGCCATGCGTTTCGGGTTCGGTGTAGCCGCAGACAAACCGACAGTGGCGGCGGCGATCAGGGTCATGGTCGCCCCGCTCGGCCACGCGGTCGCGACCCAGTAACTGCCCAGCACGATCAGGATGAACGAGGCACGGATCCCTGAGGCGGCCGCCGCCCACCAGTTGGTTTGCGGGGTGAACGGCTCGTCCCAGCGTTCACGTTCGTGGCGGTGTTCGGCCAGGGACGCGTGGGTCTGGGCATAACTGTGCAGGTCATCGACGAAGCGGTAGAGCAATTCGTAGGCGGTGTGGAAATCCAGTTGTTCGGCTTCACTCGGATCGCTGCTCTGGAAGATCCCGCGCAGGGTCCGCACCCGCGTCGGCAAGCCTTCCTTGTAGATCGAAAGCGCGGAAGCCAAACGGGCCGCGTCAGGGCTGGTCAGGGCACGGCCGCTGAAGCCGTCGAGCACTTCGGCGAGATCCTGCAGGCCCGGTTTGATTGCCGCCACGACATGTTCCTCGCCATTGCCGCGCAGGCGTTCAAGCAACTGATGCAAGGCGTTGAAGCGCGTGGTGATGCCCATGAACTCGCTGTTCAAACGACTCAGCCGACCGTTGCGACGGCGCATGTGCGGGTCTTCGAACACGGTCACGCTGCGCAGTCCTTCCAGGCCGACGGCCTCGGCAATGAAGCGCACGTTGCTGGCTTCGAAGGCCTCGGCTTTGCTGCGTCCGCGCAAGCCGTCGGTGACGAACAGGGCGAACACACCGAAGCGCTGATACAAGGCGTTGCGCATCGCTGCGCTGGCGGTCTGCGGCAGAATCGCGGCGCTGATCAGCGTCGCACAGAGAATCCCCAGCGAGATCTCCAGCACCCGCCACACTGCAGCCATGAATGCGCCGTCGGGATGCGCCAGCGCCGGCAATCCGACCATCGCCGCTGTGTAACCGGCAAGGACAAAACCATACGCGCGAAAGTTGCGGCAACGGGCGGCACCGGCCGAGCAGATGCCGACCCAGATCGCCAGCGAGCCGAGAAACAGTTCGGTGTTCTGCGCGAATAAAGCGATCAGCGTGACCATCATCGCCGACCCGGCCAGCGTGCCGAGGAAGCGATAGAAACTTTTGGCGAACACCTGGCCGCTCTGCGGCTGCATGACGATGAACACAGTGATCATCGCCGTGCGCGGTTGCGGCAACTCCAGACGCATCGCCAGCCACAGCGTGAGAAACGCAGCGAGCAACACCTTGAAGATATACACCCAGGTCACGCCATCGCTGCGTGCCCAGTCGAAGAAACCGCGACGCCATTCCAGGGAGTGGAGCCAGCGTAGAGATGCGGGCAAGGGAGTCATTGAATCCTGCTCAATAAATGAGGATCGAAGAATTTTTTATGCAGTACACAAAACCTGTGGCGAGGGCGCTTGCTCCCGCAGGGCTGCGCAGCGGC
>NZ_QETJ01000065.1:0-26116 GCF_003105095.1 Pseudomonas sp. NDM
GAGCCTGCTCGCGATAGCGGTTCAACAGAAACAGAAGTGTCGACTGTCATGCCGCCATCGCGAGCAGGCTCACTCCTACAGTTGATTGCGTTGTGCCCACCTTTTTGAGAAAAAACCATGAGCCTACTGACACGCCTGCTGGCGCGCGGCACTGTCGTGCTCGCCAATTCGGCTTCGAAACTGCAATCGCTGCAAATGCGCCTCACCGCCGGTGAAGTCAACGACGACCTCGAACACTTCGAGCCCTACGGTTTTACCAGCCATCCGCTGGCTGGGGCCGAAGGGATCGTCACCTTCATCGGCGGTGACCGTTCCCACGCCATCGCCCTGGTCATTGCCGACCGCCGCTATCGCTTGCAAGCACTCGCCGCCGGCGAAGTGGCGATCTACACCGACGAGGGCGACAGGATTCATTTCAAGCGCGGGCGGATCATCGATATCGAAACCGCCACGCTAAACATCCGCGCCAGCAGCGCGGTGAATTTCGATACGCCGGTCATAAACCAGACCGGCAAGATCGTTTCCACGGGTGATCAACTGGCCGGCGGCATCAGCCAGATCAAACACGTCCACGTTGGCGTGCAGGCCGGTAACGGTCAGACCGGCGCGCCGGCAGGAGGGCAATGATGTTCATCAGCCAGAACCTCCACGCCGCACTGACCCGCGCCGTGCTCATCAGCCTGTTCACCTGGCGTCGCGCCGCCGATGACGACGCCCTTGATGACGATGAACGCTTCGGCTGGTGGGGCGACAGTTTTCCTACGGTTGCAGACGATCGCATCGGCTCGCGGCTGTGGCTGTTACGCCGGGTCAAGCTGACCCGGCAGACGCAAATGGACGCCGAGTTCTATGCCCGCGAAGCCCTGCAGTGGCTGCTCGACGACGGTCACTGCAGCGCCATCGACATCATCAGCGAACGCCTCGACGCCCAGCGCCTGAACCTGCGCACGGTCCTGACCCTGGCCGACGGCGAACGTCTGGACATCAACCCCGATAACAGTTGGCAGGTGATCTATGCCGTTTGAAACCCCTTCGCTGCCGGTGCTGATCAAACGCACCCAAAGCGACCTGGCCGGCGATTCGCTGCGCCAGTCCGATGCGCAAGTGCTGGCCCGTACCCTCGGCGGCGCCGTTTATGGCCTGTACGGTTATCTCGACTGGATTGCCCAGCAGATCCTGCCCGACAAGGCTGACGAGTCGACCCTGGAACGCATCGCCGCGCTGCGCCTGAACCAGCCGCGCAAAGCTGCACAAGTGGCTACCGGCAGCGTCAGTTTTACGGCCACGCCGGGCGCCGTGCTCGACGTTGACACGCTGCTGCAAGCGAACGATGGCCGCACCTACAAAGTCACCACCGCGCGCACCACCGTCAGTGGCAGTAACAGCACCACGATTGCGGCGCTGGAGGCCGGCAGCCTGGGCAACGCTGATGCCGGTCTGACGCTGACCCCGGTGCAACCGATTGCCGGCATCGTCGGCAACAGCTTCGTGGTGCTGGCGCCGGGCCTCAGCGGTGGCGTGGCGCGCGAAAGCCTGGAATCGCTGCGCTCGCGGGTCATTCGATCCTATCGGGTAATTCCCCACGGTGGCGCGGCCAGCGACTACGAAACCTGGGCACTGGAAGTACCGGGTGTGACGCGGGCGTGGTGTCGTGGTGGTTTGCTCGGACCGGGCACGGTGACCGTGTTCATCATGCGCGACGACGACCCGCAACCGGTGCCCAACGATGAGCAACTGGCAGAGGTTCAGGATTACCTCGAACCGCTGCGCCCGGTAACCGCCGAAGTACATGTGCAGCGACCGGTGCAAGTGCCGGTGGTGTATCGCTTCAAGCGCGTCGAGCCGGACACCACCGCGGTACGCGCCGCCGTCGAAGCGCAACTGCGTGACCTGCATAACCGCGAGGCCGATCTGGGTGTGCCGCTGCTGATCAGCCATATCCGCGAAGCGATCAGCAGCGCTGGCGGCGAGTACGACCACAGCCTCAGCGCACCGGCAGCCGACGTGCCGGCCGGGCAGAGCGAACTGCTCACCTTCGGAGGCTGCGTATGGGGGGCATAAGAACCGCCGCGCAATATCAGGCGCAACTGCGCGCCTTGCTGCCCAGCGGCCCGGCATGGGATCCGGAACGGGTGCCGGAACTCGAAGAAGTGTTGCAAGGCGTGGCCGTCGAACTGGCCCGCCTCGACGCCCGCGCCGCCGATCTGCTTAACGAAATGGACCCGGCCGGCGTCAGCGAACTGGTGCCCGACTGGGAACGCGTCATGCAGTTGCCCGACCCGTGCCTGGGCACCACGCCGCTATTCGACGACCGCCGCCTCGCCGTACGCCGCCGCCTGCTCGCAGTCGGCAGCCAGGCTGTCGGCTACTACCTCGACATCGCCAAAAGCCAAGGCTACCCCAACGCCAGCATCACCGAACACGAAGCACCACGCATGGGCCGTGCACGTTTCGGCTCGGCGCATTGGGGCACCTGGGAAGCGCAGTTCATGTGGACGCTCAACACCGGCGGCCGCCTGCTGCTCGGTCGGCGTTATGGCGCTAGCTATTGGGGGGAGCGCTTCGGCGTCAACCCCGGCTCGGCGCTGGAATGCCTGATCCACCGCAGCGCGCCGGCGCATACCAAGGTGCATATCAATTATGACTAGGGAGAAATAGCAGATGGACTATCCGATCAGTGTGCCCAGTGCCGGGCTGGTGAATGGCAGGTTTGTCGACGAGAACCCCATAACAGGGACGCCGGGGTCGTTGATTCCAGCGGACTGGGGCAACGGGGTTACCCAGGAAATTATCAATGTGATCAAGGCGGCAGACCTGACGCCGGACGAGAAGAAATACGATCAGTTGTTGCAGGCGATTCGCAGCGTTTCGGCCAAGGGCTGGAATCTGGATTCGGCGTTGCCGATCGGTTCCTTGCCATTGCCGACCGTCGCGAATGCAGAGGGCCGACTGGCCGTCACTGCCAATGCGTCGGCGACCAGCGGAGGCAAGGTTTCGGTGCCGCCGGGTATACCGGTGAGCATCGCTCAAGAGGTCGTGCCTGGCCAGTTGGGCAGGTCGCGCACGTTTACCACGTCGAACTGGACCAGCGCCGAATTGTTGCCTAATACGGGTTATTTTCTGCGTGCTCAAGTAGTCGGCGACGCACTGATTTTTTATGTACAGCGCGGCGCGCCGACTGACGCAGCCCCGGCGTCCCTGAAAGGCATGGCGGATGGCGTGGGCGGTGGCGGATTTTGCTCGACCAGCCTGGACATGTGCGTTGCCTGGATTCTCACCGGAGCGGTGGGAACTGTCCCTCTGGTACTCGCAATCTATAACCGGGCCCGGCTCACCTGGAGCCAGACCGTTAGTGGGACCGGTGTGATTTATCTGCCACTGGACCCGCATGCGCGTTCGGCCCGGTTGATTTTCAGCAATGCGACGCCTTCAGCCAGCCTGCTGACCAGCGTAGGGTTCTCGGAGGCCAATTGGTTGGGCTCCAGTTACACGTTTACGAGCCCTGGCGTGCAGATCATCGGTGGCAACCCATCAGGATGGACAGCCAAAAATCCAATCGTGATCTGTTCCAATAATGCGGTCGGAGACGTGTCCGTATCGACCTTGACCGCCGGGTTCGATCACACGCAGCTTCGCTCGTTGTGGCAGACATTTCAGTCTCAACATGGTCTCGGCTCGATGGATGCTTCGAAGGACGAAGCGCTGCATGGCATCGGCATCAAAACTCACCCTGTTGCCGATTACGCCTCCGGTATCGCAGTGAATTTCAGTAACGCCGTCAATATTCATTTTTTGTGGGAGTTGATCCGATGAAGGTGATTCAGGAGCTTCATCAATTTGGCGACGAACTGCGCCCGCCGCAGCCTTCGCTTGCACACGAGTGGGATGGACAGCAATGGCTGGCAGACGCATCAAAACTGGCGACGCTGGAACATTTGGAAGCCGAGCACCTGTGCGCGAAAGTCGATGCCGCCGCTGACAACGCTCGCAGCGCACTGGCAGGCGACCCGCTCAAAGCCATGGAGTACGCACAGGCAGCCGCAGACGCTCAGGCTTTTCGGGACGCCGGTTACCCGAAAAAAGAAGTCCCTCTCGCAGTTGCCGCGTGGGTCGTCAAAGGTCGCACGGCCAAACAGGCGGCGGAGCAGATTCTCGCCAAGGCCGAACAGCTGACTGACCACTTGCTCACCCTACGCACTCTGCGCCTGAAGGCCAAGGCGCAGATCCGCGCACAGGCGGGCAAGGGCAAGATCGATCTGGCGCGCGGCGCGGCCGATGAAGCCTTGATTGCCATTGGCGAACTTGCCAGCTAACCGATCTTTCGTCCTGCCTCACCCAAGCCCACTTCGATGTGGGCTTTTTATTTTCCGAACCAGACCTGTGTCTGCCAGTGCGCAGGCATGGCTCATTTGTCATTGCACAGGAACGAACAATCCATGGACTATCCAAAAAGCGTCCCCAGCGTCGGCCTGGTCGACGGCCGTTTCGTCGATGAAAATCCGGTGGCGGGGACGCCGGGTTCGTTGATTCCGGCGGTGTGGGGTAACAGCGTGACTCAGGAAATCCTGAGTGTGATTACCGGCGGGGGCTGGAGGCTTCCGAGGCGGACAACGGCCAGTTGTTCAAGGCGATTCGGGCGATTGTCGGCGGCGCCAGTCCGATGCGTTCGGTGATTACCCGACTGGCTGCTTCGAAAGCGCTGACCGAACAGGAACTCGGGCTGGTGTTGATCGATGGCAGCCCCGGTAGCGTCACCTTGCTGTTACCTCCAGCCGATGCCGCCCTCGGTGTACGCGATGTCATTGTGCGTCGGGTGGACAACAGCGGCAGTCGCATGGTGATCCAGGCGGTCGGCACTGACCGAATCCGTTTCCATACTCATCTCTCGCCGAATGGTTACGCGTTTTTCGTACTGATGGGGGGCGGCGACTGGTGGCATTTGCGCAGTGACGGTGCTGGCAGTTGGTGGCCGGTGGGGCGACTTGATACCAGTGCCTTGGGTCGGCCATTTTTCGAAACGACCACTCTGCTCAACCCGGGTGGCTACGGTATTCCTAACGGCGACCTGTTCAAGCGTGCCGAGTGGCCATGGCTGTGGGATTTCGCCCAAGCGTCTGGCGCGTTAACCACCGAGGCTTTACGCGCTGGGAGAGAGGGAGGCTGGACCACTGGCGATGGTGCTTCGAACTTTCGTATTCCGGAAATTCGCGGTGAGTTTTTGCGAGTGCTAAGTGAAAGCAGGAACGTGGACAGCGGGCGAGCTATCGGCAGCCTGCAAATGCATTCCTTGCAAACCCACAACCATTTTCTTCCTACCGGAACCGGCTCTTCTTTCCGTCCGGCGCCTGCTATCCCAGATCCTGTGTGGAACGTTGCCACTGATGTGAATTTTTCTCCGACGTCTTCAACCGTGGCGACGACCTACCCTAATCCTGCATTCGACTCCGATACCTTCATCGGCAATATCGGTAACTTTTCTGGCGAAACCCGTCCTCGAAATATTGCCTACCCCGCCCGAATCAAACTGATCTGAGGTGCACATGTTCAATTATCTGATAGATGACAGTGGCGCGTTGTCAGGACCGGTCGAATTTCCGTTGGTACCGGGTATCGGCGCCCAATTACCAAGTAATGCCGTGACCCTGAGCATCGAACTGGCCCCGGCTCCACGGGGATATGCCTGGGTTTATGACAATGGTTCGTTACAACAGCAAGTTGATCGTCGCGGCAATGTTTATCACACCGATACGGGGTTGAGAGAAAGCTGGACGAAGCTGGGCGATTTGCCGGAAGGCCTCACCGAATTGCCTTGGCCAGGCGGCTTTCACGCTTGGATCGATAATGCCTGGCAGCTCGACGAAGTCGCGCGACTGGCTGATCTGAAGCGTGTCGTTCTGGCTCAGCGCGATGTCCTGCTCGGCAACGCCTTACTCCGCATCGCGCCCTTGCAATATGCCGAAGACGCCGGTGATGCCAACCATGACGAACAGTTACAGCTGCTCGAATGGAAGCTCTACAGCGTGGAGTTGAACCGCATCGACAAGCAGCCCGGTTTTCCTGAGGCGATCAATTGGCCGGTTTTGCCTGCCTGACCGCTTAATTTTTCACAAAGAGATATGCAATGGATTATCCAAAAAGTGTGCCCGGTGCGGGTTTGGTAAATGGAAAGTTTGCGGATGAAAACCCACTCACCGGTGTCCCCGGGTCATTGATTCCGGCAAGTTGGGGCAATGGCGTTACGCAAGAAATCATGGAAGTCATCACGAGTACCGGGGCCACCGCTGATGAAAGTGACAACACTCAGCTCAGGGTTGCAATCAATACCCTGATCTCCAGGAACCAGAGCGAAAGCCTGGCTACTCAGGAAGACGCGGAGTCGGGTTCAAGTTCGACAAAACTGATGACTCCGTTGCGAGTCTTCCAAGCCATTGGCAAGAAAGTTTTGCAAGCAACCGAGACGATCACCGGGACAGCAAGAGTCGCTTCTCAAGCGGAGGTCAATGCTGGCACCAGTGATTCGGTTATGGTCACTCCCAGGAAACTCCGACTCGGGTTCATGGTGAGACTCGGTCCCTCTGGGTACCTGGTATTTCCGTCCTGGATGGGCGGTCTGATCATCCAATGGATCAACGGAAGTGCCAGTCAGACCGCTAACAATAACAACGGTGAACTCAATTTGTGGCCGTTGGCATTTCCCAATGCATTGTTCCTCGCGGTTGCAACCCATGAGGGGACGTCAACGGCGACATTTCTCACTTGGAATGCGGTGTCCTCGGTAAGTCGACAAGTGGGCATCAATGTGCGTTGCCCTGATTACGCTAATGTCTCGATTTCCGCACGAATCATCGGCGTGGGGTATTGAATATGTATTATTTTTCTCCGCAAACCAGCGGCTTTTATCATTCGCAACTGCATGGCCTGAACATACCGGCGGACGCTTATGAATTAAGCGAAGGCGAGTATTGCGCGCTGATATCAAATGCACCCAAGGGAACAATTCTTTCTCTCGATAAAGACGGACGCCCGGAACGAATCCTGATGGCCGAGCAAACTGCCGCCTCCCTTGAGCGTGTGTGGCGGGACCACCAGTTGCAGCTGACTCAGTGGTTGGTGATTCGCGATATGGAAGAGTTGGAAACGGGTGGCGGCACGACACTTCGTACCGAGGAATACAGACAACTTTTGGCTTATCGACAAGCGTTGCGCGACTGGCCTGATGATCCGGAGTTTCCGCAGAGTCTCTCGCGTCCGCTGGAACCCGATTGGCTTGAAATAGCGATGCGCGCAAACAGCTGAGTTACGCGCCGAGAAAGCGCAGCGCACAAAGAATCTTCAAGGAATACTCACGTGGATTACCCAAAAAGCGTCCCCGGCTCTGGTCTGGTCAACGGCAAGTTCGTTGATGAGGACGCCATTGCTGGTACGCCCGGCTCGCTGATTCCAGCGAGCTGGGGCAACAGTGTCACTCAGGAAATACTCAGCGCAATTACCGCAGCAGGGTTGAGCCCGGATGAGCAGCAGACTGATCAATTGGCTCAAGCGATCCGGCAACTGTCCAGGCCAGATCCGCTGCAACAGTTTCCGGTGCAGGTGTATCGCCGGAATCTGCTGATCAATGGCGGATTCGATATCTGGCAACGCGGGACGACCAATCAGGCGCCAAATGTCGGCGGGTACGTGGCTGATCGTTTCCGTTGTGACTGGAACGGCAATGCTGCCGTGAATATCTCTCGCCAGGATTTCGCGCCAGGCCAATCCGAAGTGTCAGGCGAGCCCGCTCATTTTTTGCGTTGGCAGCAGACAACAGCCGGCGTCGGTTCCACTGAACACAAAATTTCCCAATATATCGAGTCGGTCAGGACACTGGCCGGTAAAACCGCCACCATGACCTTTTGGGCGCGCTCCGATGCTGCGCGGCCGCTGAAGGTATTCATAACCCAGTACTTCGGAACTGGTGGCTCGGAGCCGGTGATGAAATCGGTCGAGGTCTTTCAATTGACCACGGCTTGGTCCAGGTACACGACCACCTTTCAGGTACCTGTGATCGCCGGGAAAATGCTCGGTGCCAATGATTGTCTGAGGCTGAGTTTCGATCTTCCGCTGAATGTGATTCAAACGGTTGACCTGGCAAGAATTCAGCTGGAAGAAGGGCCGGTTTCTACCCCCTTCGAAAGCCGTCCGGCCGCGGAAGAGCTGATGTTATGTCAGCGCTACTTCGAAAAGTCTTTTGCAAGCCGCTTGCCCATTCGGGCAAACAACGGCCCAAGTACCTGTATCGCCACGTTCACCCAGGCCGCTGCCGCGAAGTCCCCCCAGTCCGGGATGGCGGTAACCCTGCTGGTTCAGAAGCGCGTACAGCCTACGATCAAGATGTATTGCCCCGGCGAGGCCAGCGGTGAAATCTGGAATTATTCACTTATAAAGGCATGTACTGGATCCATCGTGCAGAGTGTGACCGAGCGCAGTTTTGCCTTTGGCACGACGACGCCCGTCGACAGCGTTCCGGGACAGATACTGCAGATTGAATGGACTGCGGATGCCGAGCTCTAGGAGTAAGCAATGAGTTATCAATTGACTACATGCGGCGTACTAAGGCTGAGCGATGAAGCTTATATCCCGCAAGATCCAACCAATCGCGACTGGCTTGATTATCAAGACTGGCTTTTATCTGGCGGCAAGGTAATGCCGGCAAACGATTCGTTTGAAACTGCCCTGAACAGCCCCCTGAAAACTCTGGCAAATAAATGGCTGGCAAGCATCAGCCGCCAACCGTGATTCAATCGGGACAACATCCAGGGAGGATCAAGCATCATGCAGTTAACTGAAAAACACCTTATCGACATCATGCCCAACGCCCGCTCCCAAGCGGGCGTTTTTGTTTCTGTACTCAACACTGCCATGGCCAGGCATCGCATCGATACGCCCAAGCGCATCGCTGCCTTTCTCGCACAGGTCGGTCACGAGTCGGGGCAATTGCGCTACGTGCGCGAACTGGGCAATAACCAATACCTGAGCAAGTACGACACCGGCACCCTGGCGCTGCGTCTGGGCAATACGCCCGAGGCGGACGGCGACGGGCAAAAATACCGGGGCCGTGGGCTCATACAAATTACCGGTCGCGCCAACTACCGCCAATGCAGCCTCGGCTTGTTTGGCGATGAGCGTCTGTTGTCGTTGCCCGAATTGCTCGAGCAACCGCAATGGGCGGCCGAATCGGCGGCGTGGTTCTGGGCGCAGAGGGGCCTGAACGAGCTGGCCGACGCGGACCAGTTCAACACCATCACCCGCCGAATCAACGGCGGGTTGAATGGCTTGCAGGATCGTCTGGAAATCTGGGCGCGGGCGAGGACGGTGCTATGTCCGGCTCCTGGCGTGTGATTGGCCTGTTGTTGCTGGCGGCCGGGGGTTTCTCTGCGGCGTGGCAATTTCAGGACTGGCGCTACGGGCGACAATTGGCCGAGCAGGCGCGGTTAAACGCCGAGACGCAGAATCAACTCACTCAAACTGCCGCGAGCGCACAACAGGCCGAGCAGGATAAACGCCTGGCGCTGGAGCAACGACTCGCGGCCAGTGAACAAACCCATTATCGAGCGCTGAGCGATGCCCAACGTGATCAGGATCGCCTGCGCGATCGCCTTGCTACTGCCGATGTCCGGTTGTCAGTCCTTCTCGACGCCGGCGACGTTGCCCACGGCTGCGCGGTGCCAGCCACCGCCGGCACCGGCGGCGTGGATTCTGCAACCGTACGCGCCCGACTTGACCCGGCGCATGCTCAACGAATTATCGCCATCACCGACACCGGCGACCGCGGATTGATTGCCTTGCAGGCCTGTCAGGCCTATGTCAGAGCACTGGCGCCCGAACATCTTGAATGATTCTGTGTATTGAAAGCATGGCCGGCTCGTGTACGGTGAAGACATTCCACACGATCCGGAGCTCGCCGTGAAAGAGACCACCCAACTGGCCGCTGAACTGGGCCGACGTCTGCAAGTGCTCAATGCTCACGTCACCACTGCAGAGTCCTGCACCGGTGGCGGGATTGCCGAGGCCATTACGCGGATACCGGGCAGTTCGGCCTGGTTTGAAGCCGGTTACGTGACGTACTCCAACCGGCAGAAAACCCGGCAGTTGAATGTGCCGGACGAACTGTTCGAAACGGTCGGCGCGGTCAGCCGCGAAGTCGTCGAGGCCATGGTGCGCGGTGCGCAGCAGCACAGCCTGGCGCATTTTGCCGTGGCGGTCAGCGGCGTCGCCGGCCCCGACGGCGGCACGCCGAACAAGCCGGTGGGCACGGTATGGCTAGCCTGGGGTGTGGGCGATGCGGTTTACAGTGAGGTTCAGCACTTCCCCGGCGGCCGTGATGAAGTCCGCCGACAAACGGTGAAGGCCGCGCTAGAGGGGCTTGTGCGACTAGCGGCACGAGAAATCGAAAATCAGGGGTAGGCGATCTTCGAACGCTGTGGAATAATACTGGCTACTTATACAGGTGTTGGCCGTCAGGCCTTATTGATTACGTGAGGACTTTAATGGACGACAACAAGAAGAAAGCCTTGGCTGCGGCCCTGGGTCAGATCGAACGTCAATTCGGCAAGGGTGCCGTAATGCGTATGGGCGATCAGGACCGTCAGGCGATCCCGGCCATCTCTACTGGCTCTCTGGGTCTGGACATCGCACTCGGCATCGGCGGTCTGCCAAAAGGCCGTATCGTTGAAATCTACGGTCCTGAATCCTCCGGTAAAACCACACTGACACTGTCGGTCATCGCCCAGGCACAAAAAGCCGGCGCGACCTGCGCATTCGTCGACGCCGAGCACGCACTCGATCCAGAGTACGCCGGCAAGCTGGGCGTCAATGTCGACGACCTGCTGGTTTCCCAGCCGGACACTGGCGAACAGGCCCTGGAAATCACCGACATGCTGGTGCGCTCCAACGCCGTTGACGTGATCATCGTCGACTCCGTGGCGGCACTGGTACCGAAGGCTGAAATCGAAGGTGAAATGGGCGACATGCACGTCGGCCTGCAAGCACGTCTGATGTCTCAGGCGCTGCGTAAGATCACCGGTAACATCAAGAACGCCAACTGCCTGGTCATCTTCATCAACCAGATCCGTATGAAGATCGGCGTGATGTTCGGCAGCCCGGAAACCACCACCGGTGGTAACGCGCTGAAGTTCTACGCTTCGGTTCGTCTCGACATCCGCCGTACCGGCGCGGTGAAGGAAGGCGACGAAGTGGTCGGCAGCGAAACCCGCGTCAAGGTTGTGAAGAACAAGGTGGCTTCGCCGTTCCGTCAGGCCGAATTCCAGATTCTTTACGGCAAGGGCATCTACCTCAACGGTGAGATGATCGACCTGGGTGTGTTGCACGGTTTCGTTGAGAAGTCCGGCGCCTGGTACGCCTACGAAGGCACCAAGATCGGTCAGGGCAAGGCCAACTCGGCCAAGTTCCTGGCGGACAACCCGGAAATCGCCGCGAAGCTCGAGAAGCAACTGCGTGACAAGCTGCTGTCGCCAGCAGTGATTGCAGACTCCAAGGCCTCGGCGGTCAAAGAGACCGAAGACGACCTGGCCGACGCTGACCTCTGATCGCAGCGATGACCACCGCCGTACTGGATACCCTCGTCGCGGTGCGGCGAACCGCCATGGACCTGCTCGCACGCCGCGAGCATGGTCGCGTCGAGTTGACGCGCAAGCTGCGTCAGCGCGGCGCCGAGGCGGAGCTGATCGAAACAGCCCTCGACCGTCTGACGGAAGAGGGACTGCTTTCAGAAGCGCGATACCTTGAAAGTTTTGTTTCCTACCGAGCCCGTTCCGGCTATGGCCCATTGCGAATTCGTGAGGAGCTCAGCCAGCGGGGCTTGCAACGTACCGATATCGAAGTCGCCCTGCGCGAAAGCGGTATCAATTGGCAGGCGCAGCTTCAGGACACGTGGCAACGCAAGTTCTCCGGGCATTTACCGATTGATGCGAAAGAACGAGCCAAACAAGGCCGGTTTCTGGCGTATCGGGGTTTCTCGATGGAGATGATCAACCGATTGTTCAGCGGTCGAGAGATGGACGATTAAATCGATTCAACAAAAAACGGCCCGCTATTTTTAAAAATAGCGGGCCGTTTTTTTTTGCCTTCAGATCACGTTGGAAGGTTCGCGCGAGCGTTGTGCGGTGGGCGGTTTTGAGTCTGCCCAGTTTTCCGGCAGGTTGATAAAGTCAACCAACTCTCTCAGACGACCATGGGTGCGGCCATTGAAGGCGAACGCCAGCCGCGCCAGATGGCTGAACTGTGCATCATCATGTTCTTCGCCACTGTAGGCGTGTTGATGAAACTGGTCGCTGAGGCACAGATCAGCGAACTCCTCTTGCATTTGCGCCAATGCCTGGTCGCGGAGCTTGTGGTTCATGCGTATCACGAACTGCCGCTTGAGCCAGCGGGTGGAGTGGAAGTTGCTGTAGAACTGATTGATCTCTTCCACCGCGTCTTCAACGCTGTAGACCAGCCGCATCAGCTTCATATCCGTCGGCAGGATATAGCGGTTGTCTTCCAGTTGGTTGCGGATGAAATCCAGCGCGCCTTGCCAGAACGTCCCGCCCGGGACATCCAGCAACACCACCGGCACCAATGGGCTTTTGCCGGTCTGGATCAGCGTCAGCACTTCCAGCGCTTCATCAAGGGTGCCAAAACCGCCCGGGCACAGCACCAGCGCATCGGCCTCTTTGACGAAGAACAGTTTGCGGGTGAAGAAAAAGTGGAAGGGCAACAGATTGTCGGTGCCATCGACGGTGGGGTTGGCATGTTGTTCGAAGGGCAGGGTGATGTTGAAACCCAGGCTGTGATCACGCCCGGCTCCTTCGTGGGCGGCGGCCATGATGCCGCCGCCGGCGCCGGTGATGACCATCATGTCCGCACGGGTCAGCGCTGCGCCGAGTTCGCGGGCCATCGCGTACAGCGGATGTTCCACTGGCGTACGTGCCGAGCCGAATACGGTGACTTTGCGCCGGCCCTTGAATTGCTCAAGCACGCGAAACGCCTGCTCCAGTTCACGCAGGGCTTGCAGGGTGATCTTGGCGTTCCAGCGATTGTGGTCTTCCTGAGCCATACGCAGCACGGTCAGGATCATGTCGCGGTAGATGGGGATGTTCGGGCTGTTGGGGGAAACATGGTCGAGTTGGGCTTCGACCTGGCTGATAAGGTCGCCGCGTTCCTGAAAATGACGGCTCAAGAGGTCGTTCGGTTGATAGGGCATTCAACGTCTCCTTCTGCACAGAGCGAGTGACTCTGACGAGAACGTCCGAGCCGCACTGCAAAAACACACAGGGCCGGCAGTTCCATTTCTGCCGTTAACGGATGATCGGGAATACTCTGAATCTAGACCCTCCCACGCATTCGTGCCGACTTGAACAGTGCGCTGTAACGTTTTGCGTGGCAACCGCTTACTGAATTGCAACAAAGCCTCGCCGCTCGTCTGAACGTGTCGCGAAGGGCCATCACTCTGATTTACTCAAATACAGATGTCGCAAGACAACCTTGCGTTTGCGCAAGGCCGGCAATTCATGGATTCGTGGGTGGCAAGGAGGCGGGATGCATGGCCAGAGTGGTTCTGGAGATCGATACGCAGCTGTATCGAATGTTGCAGGAGTCGGCCAAGACCAATCAATTGAGTCTCGAGGAAGAGTGCTGCCGACGATTGGCTGGCGGCGAGCGTCGCTCGCGTTATCTGCAGGCGCTGGTGGCGGAACTGCGCGCCGAGGATGAACAGCGGCGCGCTAACGCTTCACGCTGATTACTTTTTCTTGGCGGGCGCAGTTTTCGGGCAATCGGATTCCTGATAGCTCGCCGAGCCGATCGCTTTGTTGGTTTTCACTTCGGTGAAGTCGTAACGCATGATCGCGCCCTTGGCCATCAGCTTGCGGTACGACGGGTTATTGCAGACCGACGCGCCCAACTGGAAGTACACAGCCTTGGGATCGGCGCGCATCTTGTCGGCGTGGCTCTTCTGCACGCTCAGATGGTTGATCAGCTGCGTGCCTTCGACGGTGTAGCCTTGATCAAGAATGTCTTCATTGATCGCCCGTGGCGTGCCGACGCTGCTTTGGGCGGCGACGTTGCGCAGCTCTCGGTTCAGATTCTGCTCACTCAGGGACGCAGCCTGAGCAGTAAAGGACGACGCCAGCAGAATGGCAGCGGTGGGAACGATAAGGCGCAGCATGAAACTCTCCTGATTCGGTGACTGGTGGTTCGACCCGTCACGGGGCGGTGCGTTCAGTGGCGGCGAATTATAGGGGAGCCGGTCTGGACGGTACAGGCTTGTAGCCGTCGCTCTGGTAAACTGCCGGCCTTTATTGCCCTGCCGAGTGTCGTTCGTGTCGAGTTTCCCTGTCTGCCGGTGTCGCCTGCGATGAACCATGCCCCCAACGCCGTGGCCCGCCTGCGCGATCAGCGCGAAGATGAAGGCATCAAGCCGATTCAGGCGCGCGGGTTTCGCTCCGAGCGCTGCCGTGATTGCCGAGTGATCATCAGCCATTGCCTGTGCGCGTGGCGGCCGAGCGTCGACACCCGTTCCGGCGTGTGCCTGATCATGACCGGCAAGGAAGTGTTCAAGCCCAGCAACACCGGCTGGCTGATTGCCGACGTCGTGCGCGACAACCACGCGTTTATCTGGTCGCGCACCGAGCCTGACCCGCAGATGCTCGCATTGCTCAACGATCCGCAATGGCAGCCGTATCTGGTGTTTCCGGGTGAATATGTCGAGCCGTCGCGGGTAACCAACACGGTGAGCGTCGATAGCAGCAAGCGTCCGTTGTTCATTCTGCTCGATGCGACCTGGACCGAAGCGCGCAAGATTTTCCGCAAGAGTCCGTATTTCGATCGTTTGCCGATTCTCAGTCTGCTGCCCGACAAACTCTCGCGCTATCGCTTGCGCCGCTCGACTCGCAGCGAGCATTTGTGTACCGCTGAAGTCGCCGCGTTATGTCTGGAACTGGCCGGTGACAGCGATGCGGCATCGGCACTGGACGCCTACTTCGATGTGTTCAGCCAGCATTACCTGGGTGCCAAGCAGCAACTGGACGTGAATGAATCAACTGCCGCTCACGCCGAGTTGTTGCCTTATATACGAAAGCCGCAGCCGGAGTTGGCCCGATAGTGGCCCATACTGTCGACAGCGCTGGCCATCTTGCTTGACCACCCCGGCTTCGCTGGGCATGCTTGGCGCCGATTAGGGTGCGGCCAAGGTTTGAAACGCCGTTTTTGCAGTTGATTGGCGTTGAACGTGCCCCTGTGGATATCGCTTCAAAAGCGACATCTTGAGTTGTTTTGGCCAGACCGGAATGCACCGGGTCTGCCATCAAAAACAGGATCATTTGAAAAATGGCCACATACGACATCCTGATTGCCGATGATCACCCATTGTTTCGTAGTGCCCTGCATCAAGCGGTGACGCTGGGCCTTGGCCCGGATGTTCGGCTGGTGGAAGTGGCGAGCATCGCCGAACTGGAAGCACGCCTGACCGAAAAGTCTGACTGGGATCTGGTCCTGCTGGACCTGAACATGCCCGGCGCTTTCGGGTTTTCCGGGTTGGTCATGCTGCGCGGACAGTATCCGCAGATTCCGGTGGTGATGGTCTCGGCCCAGGAAGAAGCTTCGGTGATGGTCAAGTCCCGCGAATTTGGTGCCAGCGGCTTTATTCCCAAGTCCAGCGACTTGAACGTGATCCAGCAAGCGGTGCGCAAAGTCCTCGATGGCGATGTGTTCTGGCCGCCGCAAGCCTTCGAAGCGGTGAGCGTGTCGGATGAGGCGAAAGCCGCCAGCGATGGTCTGGCCAGCCTGACGCCGCAACAGTTCCGCGTGCTGACCATGGTCTGCGAAGGCCTGCTGAACAAGCAGATCGCCTACGAGTTGAGCGTGTCGGAAGCGACCATCAAGGCTCACGTCACGGCGATCTTTCGCAAATTGAATGTGCGCACTCGCACGCAAGCGGCTTTACTGCTGCAACAACTTGAGTCAATTCCGAGCCAGTGATGACTGGCTGTTTCACGCTTTTTTGACTTTCGTTGATCTAGCTTCCCCACTCCTTTTTGGTTGGTTTCTTCTTTATGTCACCTTTCAAGGGCCAGACCGGCCTGAAACGCATCCTCAACGCGTCCGGCTATTCGCTTGACGGCTTGCGTGCCGCCTTCACCGGCGAAGCAGCGTTCCGCCAATTGGTGCTGCTCAACGTGGTGCTGATTCCGCTGACATTCTTCCTCAATGTCAGCCGAGTCGAGCAGGCCGTGTTGATCGCGGTTTGCTTGCTGGCGCTGATTGTCGAGCTGCTCAATTCGGCGGTGGAAGCGGCCATTGACCGTATCTCGCTGGAACTGCATCCGCTGTCGAAAAATGCCAAGGACATGGGCAGCGCCGCGCAGTTCGTGGCATTGAGCATGATCGCGCTGGTGTGGGCGGTGATTCTGCTTTAAGCGATGGTCGGCAAGACGATCTCGTCGCTGCGCTGCACCCCGGCGGTAAACGCGCGACACAGGTCGAGAAACTCGCGCATGGCCGAGGTCTGATACTTCTGTTTATGCCAGATGAAATAGAACTGCCGCGCCAGGTCCAGATCCGGCGTCTCGACCGGCACCAGGCTGCCGCGGCGGAAGGCATCGCGCAGCGCCAGCCGCGAGATACAGCCAATCCCCAGCCCTGACTCCACCGCGCGTTTGATCGCTTCAGTGTGTTCCAGCTCCAGCCGAATGTTCAGCGCACTGCGGTGGTGGCGCATGGCTTGATCGAAGGTCAGGCGCGTGCCGGAACCCTGTTCCCGTAGAATCCACGCCTCGTGGGTCAGCTCTTCCATTGTCGCGCTGCCGCGCTTGGCCAACGGATGCTGTGGCGCGCAGAACACCACCAGCTCATCTTCGACCCAGCTCTGCACTTCGATGTCGGGATGGCTGCAATCGCCCTCAATCAGACCCAGATCAATTTCGTAATGCGCGACTTGTTGCACGATATTGGCAGTGTTCTGCACGTGCAGCTTGACCTGACTTTCGGGGTGGCGCTGCATGAAACTGCCGATCAGCAGGGTTGCCAGATAGTTGCCAATGGTCAGCGTCGCCCCCACTGATAAAGAGCCGAAACCGGATTTGCCGTTGAGCAGGTCTTCGATTTCCTTGGCCTGATCGAGCAGGGCCACCGCTTGCGGCAACAGCTGTTTACCGAGGGCGTTGAGACTCAGGCGCTTACCGGCGCGGTCGAACAGCTGGCAGCTGGACTGGCGCTCGAGCTCGGTGATCGAAGTGCTGGCCGCCGATTGCGAGAGGTTGAGCAGACCCGCAGCACGGGATACGCTTTCCTGCTGGGCGACGGCGACGAAGACTTGCAGTTGACGGAGAGTAAATCGCATATCGATATAACCGATAACCCTTATCTTAATAATCCAGTTAACAGATATTGTCGTCGCTATTAGAATGCGATGCAATTGCGCACGTTAAGCCTCATCGAGCCGCGCAGACCAATCTCCAGGAGTCAAACGTACATGAGCAACATGAACCACGAGCGTGTCCTCAGTGTTCATCACTGGAACGACACTCTGTTCAGCTTCAAGTGCACCCGCGATCCGGGCCTGCGCTTCGAGAACGGTCAGTTCGTGATGATCGGCCTGCAACAACCCAACGGCCGCCCGCTTATGCGCGCTTACTCGATCGCCAGCCCGAATTGGGAAGAGCATCTCGAGTTCTTCAGCATCAAGGTACAGGACGGTCCGCTGACCTCCCAGCTGCAGCATTTGAAGGAAGGCGACGAGATCATCATCTCGAAGAAGCCTACCGGCACGCTGGTTCTTGATGACCTGAACCCGGGCAAGCACTTGTACCTGCTGAGCACCGGTACCGGTCTGGCGCCGTTCATGAGCGTCATTCAGGACCCGGAAACCTACGAGCGCTTTGAGAAAGTGATCCTGGTTCACGGCGTGCGTTACGTCAACGAAGTCGCCTACCGCGAATTCATCACCGAGCACCTGCCGCAAAACGAGTTTTTCGGCGAGGCGCTGCGTGACAAGCTGATCTACTACCCGACCGTGACCCGCGAGCCGTTCGAGAATCAGGGCCGCCTGACCGACTTGATGCGCAGCGGCAAGCTGTTCAGCGACATCGGCCTGCCACCGATCAACCCGCAGGACGACCGCGCGATGATCTGCGGCAGCCCGAGCATGCTCGACGAGACCAGCGAAGTGCTCGACAGCTTCGGCCTGAAGATCTCGGCGCGGATGCGCGAGCCGGGTGATTATCTGATCGAGCGTGCGTTCGTCGAAAAATAACACCCCTTGTAGGAGTGAGCCTGCTCGCGATAGGGCCGCGTCAGTCGAAATCCATCTTGACTGATCCACCGAAATCGCGAGCAGGCTCACTCCTACAGAAAAGCAAAAAGCCCGCGTAGCCTGAGAAGGCAGCGCGGGCTTTTTCGTTTGCGGGTGTCATTCGCCAGCCGGGATGACTTCCAGCACGCAAATCTGCGCAGGCGTCGGGTAATGCCAGCGCACGTCCAGATCCCAGAACTGCGCGCCATATTCCCGTTCCGGCGCCGGTGTCTGATACGCCGGACGTGGATCCTGCGCCAGACACTGTTCAATCAACGCAACCAACGGCTCGTCGAGGCGCTGTGCGTGTATGTGCGCCTGTTGCAGCGCCGAATCCGTCCACTGCACATCGATCAAGTGCGGCGCCGCGCTGGCGATGTGGTTGGTCGCCCCCGGGATGATATCGGCGTATGGCACATACGGCTTGATATCCAGCACCGGGGTCCCGTCGAGCAAATCGATCCCGGAAATGAACAACCGATGGGCTTCAACCTTGTCCAGCTTCACCACCGACTGACCGATGCCGTTCGGTCGGTGTGTGGCGCGGGTGGCGAATACGCCCATCGACTTGTTGCCGCCCAGCCGGGGCGGACGCACCTTCAGGCGCGGCTTTTCTTCCAGGGCTTGATGAAACAGGAACAACAGCCAGACGTGGCTGACCTGTTCCAGGCCCTGCACGGCGTCACCCTGATCGAACGGTGCGACCAGCTCCAGCACGCCCCGGGCAGCCGGGGCCAGTTGGGGCTGGCGGGGAATGGCGAACTTCTCCTTGAAGCAGGAGCGCACGAAGCCGATGGGGGAAACGCTGTAGGTCATGGTTTGCATTCGAAGCGGGGTAGGGCGGGCATGATAACCCGGCAGACCTTATGGCAGGTGGCGACTGGGCTGACGCCATCGCGAGCAGGCTCACTCCTACAGGGTCATGGGTGTACACAAAATCTGTGCTCGCTGAAAATCCCTGTAGGAGTGAGCCTGCTCGCGATAGCGTCACCGCCGATCTTAGAGGCTGAACCCACCATCCAGCGGAATGATATTCCCCGTCATGTAGGCCCCCGCCGTACTCGCCAGGCTGATCGCCAGCGCCGCCATCTCTTCCTCACGCCCCCAGCGCTTCATCGGAATCAGCGCAGTATCCTCAGCCAACGCCTGCTCATCATTACCAATGTGCTGCGTCATCCTGCTCGGAAAGCGCCCCGGCGCAATCACGTTGACGTTGATGTGCTGGCTCACCAGTTCCCGGGCGAGAATTCGCGACAGCTGATGCAGCGCGGCTTTGCTCGGCCCATAGGCGTAAGCCTGCTCGCCAAACGACGAAATTCCCGCCACCGAACCGATATTGATGATCCGCGCCGGATTCGCCGCCGAGCCAGCCTTGCGCAGCAACGGCAGAAACTGCTGGATGCAACTGAACACCGAGGTTACGTTGAGCTGCATGACTTTCTCCCAGCCCTTGACCGGGTAGCTCTCCAGCGGCGCCCCCCAGGTGGTGCCGGCGTTATTCACCAGAATGTCCAGATGAGTGATCTGCTCCCCCAGGCGCGCAGCCAGCTCCTGCACACCTTCTTCCGTCGCCAGGTTCGCCGCCACGCCGTGGCACTGGCCCAAGGCGCTGAGTTCTTCAGCCGTTTGATGGCAGGCTTCAGCGTCGCGAGAGCAGACGTAGACACGGGCGCCGGCCTCGACAAAGGCCCTGGCGATCATTTTGCCGATACCACGGGTGCCGCCGGTCACCAGAGCGGTGCGGCCTTGCAGGGAAAAGTAGGGATGCATGGCGAGTCCTGAAGATTAGGGATCAATACACCCTAGTCGCCAGCCGCGAAAAGCGGAGCCACTATTTTCAGAGGGAATGAGCGGTTATGCGCTGCGGTGGCGACCATCAGTCGCCACCGCAAAAGGGCATCAGGCCGGGCGAACGCGCAGCGTGAGCCCTTTGAGAAAGTTACGCAGCAATTGGTCGCCGCACGGGCGATAGTTGGTGTGGCCGACCTTGCGGAACAGTGCGCTCAGCTCAGGCTTGGACACCGGAAACTCGGCGGCCTTGAGAATCGCGTGCATGTCGTCTTCTTTCAGTTCGAAGGCCACGCGCAGCTTTTTCAGGATGATGTTGTTGGTCACCGGCACTTCGATCGGCTGCGGCGGACGGCTTTCGTCCTTGCCGCGTTTGAAGATCACCAGGCCATCAAGGAAGTGGGCGATGACTTCGTCCGGGCAGCGCACGAAACCTTCTTCGTCTTCTTCTTTCTTGTCCAGCCAGGTGATTACATCGGCGAGCGTGACGTCGAGGCCGCCGAGCTTGATGATCTCGACGACTTTCTTGTCGCTGATGTCGAGCATGTAGCGCACGCTGCGCAGTACGTCGTTATGAACCATGTCGGTATTCCTGATGCGTTGTGGGCAGCGCTCGCGAGCGCTGCCGGAATGTGGGACGGCGGTGGAAGTGTCAGAACTTCTCTTTGCCGGACAGGTAGCGCCATTGGCCAACCGGGACCTTGCCGATCGAGACGCCGCCGATGCGGATGCGGCGGATGCCGATGACCTTCAGACCGACCGCCTCGCAGAACTGCGCGATGATCCCCGGCTGCGGGTTTTTCATGGCGAAGCGCAGACGGTTTTCGTTCTGCCAGCTGGCCTTGACCGGTGCCAGCTCCTTGCCCTTGTGGGTCAGGCCGTGCTGCAGGCGATTGAGGCCGTGGGCAGCCATCTCACCCTCTACTTCAACAATGTATTCCTGCTCGATCTTCGCGGCGTCGGCAGTGAGTTTGCGCAGGATTTTCCAGTCCTGGGTGAACACCAGCAGGCCGCTGGCCTTGGGCTGCAGGTCGGCGCTGGCGGTGAGCCGCAGGAAATGTCCGCGCAACGGTCGTTTGCCGTAGCGGTGCTCTTCGCTGAGGGTTTCGGCGCTGAGCGACTGCATGGCGCTGTCGACATCCATGCCGGCGGGGGCGTTGAGCAGGATGGTCACCGGCTCCGGCGCGGTGGCCTTGGCGTCCTTGTCGAGCTCGACCTTTTGATCGCCAACCTTGAATTGCGGCTCATCGATGACTTCGCCGTCCACGGTAACCCAGCCGCCCTCAATGAACAGCTCGGCCTCCCGGCGGGAGCAACCGACCAGTTCGATGAGGCGTTTGGAGAGGCGAATCGGGTCAGTCATGACAGGGCCGTAACAAAAAAGGGGTGGGCATTGTACCTGTGTGGAAGCGGTTAAGCCCGGTTCCATTTCGGTATCGTTATTTGTAGGAGTGAGCCTGCTCGCGATTGCTTTATGACATTCAGTATTGTTGTCGGCTGGTCTGGCGCTATCGCGAGCAGGCTCACTCCTACAGGGTTGTGGTGTGTCAGCCGGTGCCTGAGCGTTGCTGATTCTGCCGCAGGCGCATATGCAGCAGCGGATACGGCTGGCCCATGCCATCGACCTCGGAGCGTCCGACCACCTCGAAGCCCTGTTTCTCGTAAAACCCCAGCGCCTGCGGGTTCTGTTCGTTGACGTCGAGTTCATCGGCGTTCAGCCGTTCGATCGCATATTTAAGCAGCTGTTTACCTAAACCACGGCCACGATGATCGGGATCGATGAACAGCATTTCAATCTTGCCCGCCGCCACTCCGGCAAACCCGGTGATGCGCTGCTGGGCGTCTTTGGTGCAGATCAGCATCACCGCATCGAGATAACGGGTAAGCACCAGATTGCGCAGCAGCTCGATGTAGCTGTCCGGCAGGAATTGATGAGTCGCCCGGACCGAGGCCTCCCAGACCAGGGTCAGTTCTTGGTAATCGCTGATTTTCGGTGTGTGAATGACCGAATGCTGAAGCATGTGCGTGTGCCTCTTGTACGTTTCAAGGGAGTCCGTCCCCCGCTAAACGATAGCCGCAAAAAAGCCCCGCATCTTGTAAAAAGAGCGGGGCTTTTTGTTTTTGTTGCGGTGTCTGGCTGGCTATTTCTGTCGCCGGCAAGAGCTCTCCCCCTCACCCCAACCCTCTCCCCCAAGGGGGCGAGGGGGAAGGGAGCTGATCTTCGTGCTGTTCAAAACCTGAGTTCGATCGGATAGCTCAGGTCGATATACCTCGAAAGAACAACACGGTCAGCTCCCTCTCCCTCCGGGAGAGGGCTGGGGTGAGGGGCTTTTGACGTTCAGATCAGATCTGCTCAGCCCACAGATCATATTCGTCAGCATCAGTCACCTTGCACCAGACCTTGTCGCCCGGTTTCAGATTGCTGCCGTTGTCGATAAACACGTTGCCATCGATCTCCGGCGCATCGAAGAAGCAGCGGCCGACCGCGCCTTGCTCGTCGACTTCGTCCACCAGCACTTCGATCTCGCGACCAATGCGCATTTGCAGACGGGCCGAGCTGATCGCCTGCTGGTGCGCCATGAAGCGCTCCCAACGATCCTGCTTGACCTCGTCCGGAACAATCTCCAGATCCAGATCATTGGCCGGAGCGCCGTCCACTGGCGAGTACTGGAAGCAGCCGACGCGGTCGAGCTGGGCTTCGGTCAGCCAGTTGAGCAGGTACTGGAAGTCTTCCTCGGTTTCGCCCGGGAAACCGACGATGAAGGTCGAACGGATGATCAGGTCCGGGCAGATCTCGCGCCAGTTCTTGATCCGCGCCAGGGTCTTGTCTTCGAACGCCGGGCGTTTCATCGACTTCAGGACTTTCGGGCTGGCGTGCTGGAACGGGATGTCCAGGTACGGCAGGATCTTGCCGGCGGCCATCAGCGGGATCAGCTCGTCGACGTGCGGGTACGGATAAACGTAGTGCAGGCGGACCCAGACGCCCAGCGTGCTCAGCGCTTCGCACAGTTCGGTCATGCGGGTTTTCACCGGCGCGCCGTTCCAGAAACCGGTGCGGTATTTCACATCAACGCCGTAAGCGCTGGTGTCTTGCGAAATCACCAGCAGCTCTTTGACGCCGGATTTGACCAGGCGCTGAGCTTCGTCGAGCACGTCACCCACCGGACGGCTGACCAGTTTGCCGCGCATCGACGGGATGATGCAGAACGAGCAGCTGTGGTTGCAGCCTTCGGAAATCTTCAGGTACGCGTAGTGGCGCGGGGTCAGCTTGATGCCTTGTGGCGGCACTAGGTCGATCAGCGGGTTGTGATCCTGACGCGGCGGCACCACTTCGTGCACGGCGTTGACCACTTGCTCGTACTGCTGCGGACCGGTCACGGCGAGCACGCTCGGGTGCACGTCGCGGATATTGCCTTCTTCCACGCCCATGCAACCGGTGACGATCACCTTGCCGTTTTCCTTGATCGCTTCGCCGATCACTTCCAGCGACTCGGCCTTGGCTGAATCGATGAAACCGCAGGTGTTGACGACTACAACGTCGGCGTCCTGATAGGTGGACACCACGTCATAACCTTCCATGCGCAGCTGGGTCAGGATGCGCTCGGAGTCGACCAGTGCTTTCGGGCAACCCAGAGATACAAAGCCAACCTTGGGATTGGCCGGCGCAGGAGTGGTGGACATGTCTAACCTCGGTGTTTTGTGACGTCGCTTGCTTGATGCGCAAACCGACGGATGGGCGCTTAAGGCGCGCCTCTGATCAAAAAGTGCGCAATTCTAGCGGCGGGCAACGCACTTGACCAGCTTTATACGGGGAAATACGACGAGTGCTGCGCTATGCTTCGCGCCGTTGAGCTTTACCGATTTCTTGCAGTCAATCATTGGTCTGTAACAACAGGTAAAACAGCGCATGCTGCAATACAAAGCATAGTGCTTCCTTCAAAGAAGCCGGTATCGAGATCAGGAGTGTTGGATGGGTCAGGCAAGTAGTCATGCGGCGGGCGCCGAGGGTTCGGCGAGCAGACCGCTGAGCATGCTGGTCGCGGCGGTCGGGGTGGTTTATGGCGACATCGGCACGAGCCCGTTGTACACCCTCAAGGAAGTGTTTTCCGGCGGATACGGTGTGCCGGTCAATCACGACGGCGTACTCGGCATTCTGTCGTTGATCTTCTGGTCGCTGATCTGGGTGGTCTCGATCAAGTACATGATGTTCGTGCTGCGCGCCGACAACCAGGGCGAGGGCGGCATCATGGCCCTCACCGCACTGGCACGGCGGGCAGCGGCGGGGCGCAAGCGCCTGCGTACGTTGCTGGTGGTCTGCGGGCTGATCGGCGCGGCGCTGTTCTACGGCGACAGCATGATCACCCCGGCTATCTCCGTGTTATCAGCGATCGAAGGCCTCGGCCTGGCGTTCGACGGCATTGATCACTGGGTGGTGCCGCTGTCCCTGGTCGTGCTGGTCGCGCTGTTTCTGATCCAGCGCCACGGTACCGCGCGGATCGGCATCCTGTTCGGGCCGATCATGGTCACCTGGTTTGTCGTCCTCGGCGCCCTCGGCGTGTACGGCATCAGCCATACCCCGGAAGTGCTGCACGCGATCAATCCGATGTGGGCGGTGAATTTCTTCATCGTGCATCCGGGCATGGGCGTGGCGATTCTCGGCGCCGTGGTGCTGGCGCTGACCGGCGCCGAAGCGCTGTACGCCGACATGGGCCACTTCGGCCGCAAGCCGATCGCTCGCGCCTGGTTCTTGCTGGTGCTACCGGCGCTGGTGCTGAATTACTTTGGCCAGGGTGCGTTGCTGCTGGAAAATCCTGACGCCGCGCGCAACCCGTTCTATCTGCTGGCACCGAGCTGGGCGCTGATTCCGCTGGTCGGCCTGTCGACACTGGCCACGGTGATCGCCTCGCAAGCGGTGATTTCCGGCGCTTTCTCCCTGACCCGTCAGGCGATTCAGCTCGGTTACATCCCGCGCATGTACATCCAGCACACCTCCAGCGACGAGCAGGGCCAGATCTACATTGGCGCGGTGAACTGGGCGCTGATGGTCGGCGTGGTTCTGTTGGTGCTCGGTTTCGAATCCTCCGGCGCACTGGCCTCGGCCTACGGCGTGGCGGTGACCGGCACCATGCTGATGACCACCATTCTGGTGTCGGCGGTGATGCTGCTGCTGTGGAAATGGCCACCGATCCTCGCGGTGCCTGTGCTGCTCGGCTTCTTGTTGGTGGATGGTCTCTACTTCGCTGCGAACGTGCCGAAGATTGTTCAGGGTGGTGCGTTCCCGGTGATCGCCGGTATCGCCTTGTTCGTGCTGATGACCACCTGGAAGCGCGGCAAACAACTGCTGGTCGAACGCCTCGACGAAGGCGCGCTGCCGCTGCCGATCTTCATCAGCAGCATCCGCGTGCAACCACCGCATCGCGTACAGGGCACCGCAGTCTTCCTCACCGCACGCTCCGACGCCGTGCCCCACGCGTTGCTGCACAACCTGCTGCATAACCAGGTGCTGCATGAGCAAGTGGTGTTGCTGACGGTGGTCTACGAAGACATCCCGCGTGTGCCGCCTTCGCGGCGCTTCGAAGTCGAAGCGCACGGGGAGGGCTTTTTCCGGGTGATCCTGCACTTCGGTTTCACCGACGAGCCGGACGTGCCGCAGGCGTTGAAACTGTGCCACCTCGAAGACCTCGACTTCAGCCCGATGCGTACCACTTACTTCCTCAGTCGCGAGACGGTGATCGCCTCGAAACTCGAGGGCATGGCGCGTTGGCGTGAGGCGTTGTTTGCGTTCATGTTGAAGAATGCCAATGGCAATTTGCGGTTCTTTAATTTGCCGTTGAACCGGGTGATTGAGTTGGGAACGCAGGTGGAGATGTAACTTCGCGTTATAAGAAGAGCCCCCGTCAGCCTTGTGGTTGGCGGGGGCTTTTTTGTCGGCGGCAACTTCAGATCAAAAGATCGCAGCCTTCGGCAGCTCCTACAGGTTTCGCATTCCATGTAGGAGCTGCC
>NZ_QETJ01000066.1:0-26040 GCF_003105095.1 Pseudomonas sp. NDM
AGCGGTGTGTCAGGTAGCAAACATGGTGACTGACATACTGCTATCGCGAGCAGGCTCACTCCTACAGGGGATGTGCGTTGGAGTTAAGCCTGCGGCAGTTTGCGGAAGCCCACCGCCAGGCGATTCCAGCCATTGATGGTGTTGATTGCCACGGTCAGGTCAACCAGTTCCTTCGGCGAGAATTGCGCAGCCACCACGTCATAGTCTTCGTCGGGTGCGTGGGTCAGGCTCAGTTGGGTCAGCGATTCGGTCCACAGCAGCGCGGCACGTTCGCGCTCGCTGAAGAACGGCGCTTCGCGCCATGCCGTCACGGCGAACAGGCGACGCGGGGTTTCGCCATCCTTGATGGCGTCGGCGGTGTGCATGTCGATGCAGAAGGCGCAGCCGTTGATCTGTGAGGCACGCAGCTTGACCAGTTCGATCAGGCTCTTTTCCAGCGGCAGTTTCGAGACGGCATTTTCCAGCGCCATCATCGCTTTCAGGGCATCGGGGGAAGCGGTGTAGAAATCGGCACGAGGTTGCATGGTGGGCTCCGGGGTAGCGATTGAATGTGTGGCTACGTTAGTCCCCGGGGGTGGTTCGGCAAATAGCCAATATTGCAGAAGAACGGTAGGCCACTCAGCGCGGCAACTGACCGCTCGTCACTCGACCGGCACCAAGGCTTGGGCGCGCGAGACCAATATCAGGTAATCCCCTTTATCAGGAGACGTACCATGATGACGCGCAAATTCACTTCGTTGTTGTTGGCCGGCCTGCTCGCCACGGCATCTGCCGCCAGCTTCGCCGCCAATGACAGCACCGACGCGACGGGCACCAAGTCAGGCGGCCCCACCAGCTCGACCATGCCGCCAGACAACACCCCGGGCTCGCCATCGGGCAGCACCGGCTCCGGCACCAATAACGGCACCGGCACGGGCACTGGTTCGAGCATGGGCACCGGCACGGGCACCAATGGCGGCGCCAGCGGCTCCGGTTCCGGCGCGGGTGGCGGCACCGGTTCGGCCGGCGGCGGCACAGGTGGCGCGGGCGGTGGCACGGGCGGCTGAACGAACAAGAGTCATCCCAGATAGTCCTGAATACATCAGGACGATTGTGGAAGCGAGCCTGCTCGCGAAAGTGGTGTATCAGTCAACAAATAGGGTGACTGACATGCCCTCTTCGCGAGCAGGCTCGCTCCCACTTTCTATTTATGTAAATTGAAAGAATCAGCGATCCGAACGCATCAGCTCGGCAAAACCTTCTTCCGGCGCGAACACCGCCGCCCGATTACGCCCGGCATTTTTCGCCTGATACAACGCCGCATCTGCACGCTGGATAAACACCTGCGGGCTGTCATTGCCATGGGGAATAAATGAATAACAGCCCAGGCTCACAGTGAGATAACCGGTCGGCGAGCCACTGTGAATGATGTGCTTGTCGATCACGCTGCGGCGTATCTGCCCGGCGATTGCCAGTGCCCCATTGATATCGGTGTCCGGCAACAGCACCGCGAACTCTTCACCACCGTAACGCACCGCCAGATCCGACTTGCGCTGGCAGCAGGTCTTCACCACTTGCGCCACTTGCGCCAGGCATTGATCGCCGGCGACATGGCCGTAAGCGTCGTTGTAGCGCTTGAAGAAATCGATATCCAGCATGATCAGGCTGACCGGACTCACCTGGCGCGCGCCACGGGCAAATTCGATGTCCAGCGAACGCTCGAACAAGCGTCGATTGGCCAGTCCGGTAAGGCTGTCGTGGGTGGCGATCTGCTCCAGCGCCAGTTGCGCCTTGCGCAGGTTTTTCTCGATGCGCTCACCATCGCGCACCTGATGAATGAACACCCAGCCGAACAGGCCAATCCCGAGAATCACCAGCGCGACAATCACGCTGGACTGGAAAGCGCGGTCGTGCCAGCCCTGCAGAATGGTGTCTTGCGAAGTCGCGGCGGAGACCACCAGCGGATACGAGGCGAGCTGTCTATAGCCATACAAGCGGGTCACGCCATCGACCACTGAATTGAGCATCGCCGTGCCCGCGTTAGCGTTGGGCAACAGGGTTTGATAGATCTCGCCGTGGGCCACCGAGGTATTGATCAGCGACTCATCGAAAGGCCGTCGCGCCAGCAAGGTGCCGTCGGTCAACGCCATGAACATGATGCCGCTGTCATCAAGGCTGAAACTTTTGAAGAACTGATCGAAGTACGACATGCGGATGCCGGCCATCAGCACGCCCTGAAAATTGCCGACCTGGTCGTTGACGCGTCTGGAGATCGGGATGATCCACTCACCATTTTCACGGCTGCGAATCGCCGGGCCGATGTGCGCCACGGTCGAGGCATTCTGCTGATGGAACTTGAAATATTCGCGATCGGCCACGCCCTTGCCACGGGGCAGATTGGCGAACGAAGTGATGACCCACTGGCCCTCGCGATCGAACAGAAAGATGCCGTGCAACTGATCCAGCTGCTGCGCGCGGCGGGCGAAGATCCTTTGTAATCGAGGACGCTGCACCGCTCCGTAACCGTCATCCTGAATCCAGTCGACCAGGCTGGTCATCACCAGATCCGCTGCCCGCACGGTGTCTTCGGCCTGCTGGGCCATGGCTCGGGTCAGGTTGCCCGAAGCCATCTTCGCCACCGCCAGATCCTGCCGCCGCGACTGCTCCAGTTGCAGATACAACAAGCCGCACAGGCACAGGCTAACCGCAACGATGAACAACACCGCCGCTTTGCGTAGCGGCAGGCGCTTGAGCGTGCCGGGGGCTTGATGCGGATCGTGAATGGGGATTGGCAAAAGCATGTCCTGGGCAGGTACGACAGGGGCGCGAGCCCGAAACCCTTGTGTTCGTGAGCGTAGCCCACCGGGATGCACGGAGCAAACGCCCGCCTCCCGCCCAGTTATCGGCGCCTCGCGAGTTTGGATGATCGCTTTTCGTCGATTTATTTGCGATTGCTTCTTTCCGGTTAATCAGTTGTGCAGGGCCAGCCGCCGCATCGCGCTGCTCAGGTGCGCGCGAGCACTTTGCGCATCGCCTTCACGCATTTGCTCGCTGGCGCGCTGCGCTATGGCATGCGGCACCGGTTTCAATTCGCGCTGGGTCGCCATGGCCAGCAGTTGCACCTGCGCGGCGCGTTCCAGGTAATACAGATCATCCCAGGCTTCGGCGATAGTCGGCGCGGCAACGATCACACCGTGGTTTTTCAGAAAAAGAATATCGGCGTCGCCCATGACGCTGGCGATGCGGTCGCCTTCGGATGCGTCCAGCGCGAGGCCGTGGTAATCCTCGTCCACCGCCGTGCGTCCGTAGAACTTCAGCGCGGTCTGCCCCAGCCACAGCAGTGGCGGGCCTTGCAGCAGGCACAACGCCGTGGCGTGCGGCATGTGCGTGTGGAACGCGACTTTTACCCGTGGCAACTGTTTGTGCAGGCGCGCGTGGATGTAGAACGCCGTGGCTTCGGGCTCGCCCTCGCCAGCGACCACGTTGCCGGCGAAGTCGCAGACCAGCAGATTCTGCGCGGTCACTTCCGAGAAAGCGTAGCCATAGGGATTGACCAGAAACAGATCATCATGCCCCGGCAGCATCGCCGAAAAGTGATTGCAGATGCCCTCCTCCAGGCCATGCACAGCCGCCAGTTGAAAGCACGCGGCGAGTTCGTTGCGAGCCGTGTTGATCGCCTCGGTTTCGAGATTCGGTGTCGATGCTGGTCTGGTTTTGGCTGTGCCGCTCAAGGTGTGCGCCATGGCAGTTCTCCTTAGGTCCAGCCGAGAGATTTAAACAGCGGCAGCACTTGATCGAGGCTCGGCAAAATCGCGTCGGGGCGATAGTCCGGCAACAGCTGGCGGCCCGTGCCGCGATCGATCCACACGCAACGAAAACCCATGTCCCGCGCCGCTGTGTGATCGAGCATGGGGCTGGCGCAGATGTGCACCACTTCATCCCTTGTCACGCCCAATTGCTGATGAGCGTAGTCGAACAGCCGCGGCGCCGGTTTGTAGGCACCGGCCTGTTGCGCGGTGATCACCCGGTCGATATGACCACCGAGTTGCGCGACGTTGCCGGCGATGATGTCGTCGTCGGTGTTGGACACAATGCACAGCTTGAAACCCATCGCCTTGAGTTGCGCGAGGGTGTCGAGCACTTCGGCAAAGGGCGGCATGTTCGGGATGGCGGCCGCCAAGCGTTGACTGTCTTCCGGCAAGCTCGGCAAGCCAAGTTCTTCCAGAGCCAGTTGCAGACCGAGGGTACTCAATTCGCGGAAGGAACGATGCGGCGGGGTTTGTTCGAGGCGGTGCTCGTGACGGTCGTAGACTTCAATCAGCTTATCGGCATCGATTGCGTGCTCGCCCTTCGCGCCGAGGATTTCTTCGACAACGGCTTTCAGTCCTTCGTCCCACTGAATCAGCGTGCCGTAGCAATCGAAGGTCAGCCATTGCGGGCGTGGCGTGTTGTTCAAGGTCATCGGTCGATTCCTCCAGAGTCAGGACTTCAGCTTATGAGCGCACGGTGATAGTGTGAAATTAAATAAACACGCGATCGTCATTCGCAAAACCACTATCAGGATCGTTGCCATGCTGGATCTGGAACTGCTGAAAACCTTCGTCTGTGTGGTCGACGAAGGCAGCTTCACCCGCGCCGCCGAGCGTGTGCACCGCACGCAATCAACGGTCAGCCAGCAGGTGCGCAAACTCGAAGATCTGGTCGGCCACCCGCTGCTGTTGCGTGACCGCAGCGGATTGAACGTTGCCGTCACCGAGCACGGCGAATTGCTGATCCACTACGCGCGTCGATTGCTGGCGCTGTCCGCCGAAGCCAGCCAAGCACTGGCCAGCGATGTCGACCTGGAAGTGCTGCGCATCGGCATGCCGGAAGACTTCGATGCGCGGCGCATGGCGCTGATCCTCGCCGGCTTCACCCGCAGCCACCCGCAAGCGCGCCTGGAAACCATCAGTGGCATTAGCCTCGACCTGCGCCAACGCCTCGATGCCGGCGACATCGACATCGCCCTGATCAAACGCGAACCCGACAGCGGCCCGGCATGGGCGACCTGGCCGGAGCGACTGGTGTGGGTCAAAAGCCCCGGGTTCGATACCTCCAGGGGCGTGCTGCCGCTGGCGCTGTTTCCTCAGGGTTGCCTGTATCGACAGCGGGCGATTCGATTACTCGATGTGGCGCAACGACCGTGGCGGGTGGCGTTCGGCAGTCATAGCCTGACCGGGATTCAAGCGGCGGTGGCGTCCGGGCTGGGGGTTTCGGTGCTCCCGGTTTCGGCGGTTTTGCCGGAGCATGAGGTGTGTGCGGATTTGCCGGAGCTGGCGCCGACGGAACTGGCGCTGGTTAGTCGTGAAGGGGTTTTGAGCGGGTTGCAGCGGGGGTTGGTGGAGTTTTTGCGTGGGGAGTTGGGGGTGAATGCGGGGGGATTTGCCTGACCCCCCCGGGGATCCTTATTCGGGTTTGTTGATTTCGCGGAGCAGGTCGGCGGTGGGGATGTTCATGGTGTTTGAAAAGTAGGTTTTGTAGCCAAAGGCAGTGACAAATAGTTTGCAGGGAATCTGGCTTTTGTTGGAGAGAAGGTTGTTTAGCTCCGTTGTAGATAGGTGACGTTCTGAACTACGGCTGCTGGAGGTTTCAACGAGAAACGCGCTGGTGAGATAAGAAAATTTCCCTCCGTTTAGCGGTTCCCCATCAGACTCAATCAAACCTACCGCGGAAAACTGCATCGCTTTCTCAATGGAGAAATCATGATCGTCCCCCAACGCACACGTCAGAAAACCTGCAATCATCCCTTTTCCCTGTCCTTTATCAAACAGGTTCAGGACATCGACATCCGATTGGTATCGGATGTCATATAAAAGCGTCCTCTCTCGTTTCACGGACACGAAACTCAAGTTCGCTGAAGGCTTTGAATGGTCTTTAGCACATCCGGAGCAAACAATGAGCAATACACAGATGATCAATCTGGACATCAAGAAAACTCCTTCATGATCGAAGCCAACAACAAATCGCTCGCCGAATTGCCACCGGAAATAGGCGCGTCAAACAGCTCTAGCGCATTTGCATGACTGGTATCGACGTTTACGTTCAAAGAAGGCTCACAAGAAACAATCCACTTCTCACCAAAGTCAGCTACACCATCTGATGAATTTCTATTGGTAGGTGTCGCTTTGATGTTGATCCATTCGACAGCGACTGGGTCAGGTCGCTGGCGATATATGTCTGAGCCGATCCAGACAAGAGCACCTTCGCCAACCGGATCCAAAGTAATCAGCATCTGCATTCTGTATCCCCAATCCGACATGAGTTTCGTCAGATGCGCACCGTTCCATCCACCCAGGCTATGTCCGACGATGTATATAGGGCAACTCTTGTACGGAATCAGGCTAAGAACATATCGCTGGATGTCTTGCTTCCCTCTGACTTCGTTATAACCCAGCCACTCTGAGCGATATCTACCTTTGGCGCTCAGCGACTCATTGCGTTTATCAAATGCAGCCCGGGCGGCCAAAATGTTTCCATAAGGCCCAGAAAAGTAATAACTCTCCTTATCCCCAGCCCCACCAATAAAAAGCACAATCGCCTTGGTACTTTCCACCGGCACAGGCTTGGCACTGACATCCTTCTTGTCGGTCAGCACATGTTCCTTATGCAGCTTGTAAGTGTTGCCCTTCGCGCACGTTACCGTCTCAGCCGTCATTGCCTCACTCCTCCAGAAACAGCTTGATGGTTTCAGGCAGGTGCGAACTGACCTCATGGGTAAATCCGGCGGCATCAGACACGCCGTGCTCCATGCGCCCGTCGGCGCGCTGGATCATGTAGGGGTGATCGGGCATCGGTTCACCGGTCACATGGTTGACCAGTTTCAACTTGTCGGTGAAGTGCACCGGCATCGGCAGCAGACCACTGAAAGGCGCCAAGACTACGGTGTCGCCAATGATCACCGTGCCTGAACCGCCGATGACGACATTACCGTGGCCACCGGTGCTGTCCAGCGTCGCCGCGTTCAGGCCATTGATGAACACGGTGCCGGATACAGCGCCACTGATCGCGCTGCCGCATGCGGACTTGTCGGTCATGCGTGCAGCCGCCAGACCGTCGAAATTCACGTTCGGCGAGCCGCTGACGATCGGGTTGGTGCCGTGTCCTGGCAATGGACAGGCGGTGGGGTCGGTGACGCGGGCAGCGGGTTTTCCGCTCATGAACAGCTCCTTGCAATGTGTCGTGCAGATCCTTTGAGGCGCGCAGCATGCGCGAATTTGCCAGGAGCTACAAATCTTCAGGCCAAAAAAAAGGCGCTCATGCGAGCGCCTCTTTTCCTGGACCGTTACGGATGCTCAGCGTGCCGGCGGAACCCGAATATCCCCCGCGCGGCACTGAGTCTTCACCCCTTTGCCACACGCGCCGAATTGCAAATCCTTGCCCATGCACACCCGCACTTCCGACAGCTGCGGGCCGCTGCAAACCACCGCAATTCCATCCTCGGGAATACCCGGATTGGCCTTGCGAAACAGATCGACAATCTCCTGTGCTTCGAAGTAGTACGACGTCGAGCCGAACGGCTGCAACTCCTGCGGAATCTTAACCGCGCCGAGAGCCTGATCTGACTTGTCGAGATAGCCCATCGCACCGAGACCGCTGCAGGTGCCGTGCTTGGACCATTCGTGATCGAGAAGTTTTTTCGTCGGGTACATCGTCAGGCCTTTGCTGGTTTCTGCCGCCGACAGCGTCGTCAGCGGCGGGCAGGATTGTGGCCAGCCACCCTTGGCATATTGCGGCCACAAGCCGTGCAGGACAAAACCGTAACCCTTGCCGGTGCACTGCGCGTCGTCCTTGTGCGTCAGACAAAAGGTCGGCGACCAGGACAGCGCCAGCAGGTAGTAGTCGAACACCCCCGCCACCGATTCGGCCTGCGCTTTCATCGATGCCGGCTGACGCGCCGAGCTTATGCCGATGCTACCGGCCGTCAGCGCGATCAGCGCCAGAATTGTAAACAGCTTTTTCATTAACCCGTTCCTTGGGACGCCTGCGTCCGTGGTTTTCGTTGTTGGCCACGCTTGGCCAGCGCTGATTTCGACACGTTTGTATTGCAAGCGCATGACGCAAGGCAAGGCCCTGCGCCGTGCAAAGGTCTACGCTGAACAGGCAGACATTCAACAAGGGAACCGACATGAGTAAAGCAGACGAACTCGCCGCCAGACTCAAGCAGACCCGGCATACCCAGGCTGATGCGGCGCTGGAAATCGATTGCTGGCCTGCTCAGGTGTACGACTTGTACCACCGCATCGAGGGCTGGCTGCAGCCAGTCACCGAAGTAGGACTGAAGATTCGCCGCAATCCTACGCACGTTTGCGAAACTTCGCCGGATGGCGAAGCCCGTGACTACGCCATCGACCAACTGGTGATCGAGGCCAACCATCACAGCCTGACGTTCGATCCGATTGCGCGGTTTACCGAGGATGGTTGCGGGCGTGTCGAAATCAAGGTGCCAGGGCGCGATCAGTCGTTGCTGCGCACGGTTGACGAGCATGGCGAAAGTCACTGGTGGTTGCAGACTATCGAGACCGGCCAGGAGCTGGATGCGATTGCGTTGACGGAAAACAATCTGCTGCAAGTAGTGCAGCAAGGGCTGGGCCTCTAACGGATCACCACTGACGGGTAACGTCGGACTGGATCAACGGTGAGAACGTGGTTAACTTCGAACACGTTCTTCCCGCCCACTCCAGAGAAAAGTCCGACAGATGCCAACGACAAAAACCACATTCCTGCTCGGTGCATTGCTCGCGTTGCCTTTCACCGCTCAGGCAACCGAACCGTCAACCCACCTCGACAGCATCCAGCAACAAGGCCAGTTGCGCGTCTGCACCACCGGCGACTACAAGCCCTACACGTTCAAGCGCAGCGACGGCGACTTCGAAGGCATCGACATCAGCATGGCCCGCTCCCTGGCCGACAGCCTCGGCGTCAAAGTGCAATGGGTGCAAACCACTTGGAAAACCCTGATGCCCGACATGCAGGCTGGCAAATGCGACATCGGCATGGGCGGCATCTCGGTCACCCTCGAGCGACAGAAAAAGGCCTACTTCAGCAACACCCTCGACACCGACGGCAAGATCCCGCTGGTGCGCTGCGCCGACCAGTCCAAATACCAGACCATCGAACAGATCAACCAGCCCACCGTGCGCCTGGTCGAACCGGCCGGCGGCACCAACGAAGCCTTCGTCCACGCCTTCCTGCCCAAAGCGCAACTGGCACTGCACGACAACGTGACGATCTTCCAGCAACTGCTCGACAACAAAGCCGACGTGATGATCACCGACGCGTCGGAAGCGCTGTATCAGCAGAAACTCAAACCCGGTTTGTGCGCGGTGAATCCGCATCAGTACATGCAATACGGTGAGAAGGCGTACTTGCTGCCGCGTGATGACATCAGCTGGAAACTGTATGTCGATCAGTGGCTGCATTTGAGCAAGGTCACTGGCAAGTATCAGCAGACGTTGAGTGAGTGGATTGCGGTGCCGTCTCAATAACGGTTAATCGTCGTGCAGCGGTGACGGCGACTGTTCAGCTAACCATATAGCCTCGCGGTGACGGATAAGCGCTCCGTCACCGCGAGGTTCGCTTCAAGCCTTCACTTCAACTTTGTCCAACGCCTGATTCACTGCGATCTCTCCCAGCATCACTACCTGGGCGATGCCCAATAACGTCTTGCGCTGCGAGTTTTCCAGTAACGCGGCGAAGTCGTTGAGCATGGTGCTGGCCGAACCCAGCGATTCGCTGGCATTGGCCAACAGGGATTCGCTGTCGTACGCAGGGTTGGCGAGGAACATGCGTTCGGGCTGGTTGGTGGAAGCTTTGATGTGACTGGCGGGAGGCAGGTAGTAATCCAGCGCACGCTCGGCGGCGTCGTGGAGTTTTTTTGAGTCTGGGGATTTGTACGGGGATGCGGGATCGGTGTCCGGCGGATTGGGTGTGGGTTTGAACATGGGTGAATCCTCTAGCGCGATTACCAAAAGGAGCCATCACCCTCGCTACCAAACGAAGGGTGGCGGCCATACGCGGGTTGGTAGACCGGTCGCACTAGAACCCGGCGCCCACGAATGGACCCCACGCATGACCACCATGATATTCGAGCGCTGAGAAGCGACCTGAATCAGGTGACGCAATGCATCTAGACACGAAGCGGGCTACCAAACCCGATCACTGATTTCAGTGACCCAGGGACGATAGAACCCGCAGGCTAGACGCACAAGCCGGCGGATTCTGTCTTAGGTGTAGGGGGAGGCGCAAGACAACGTAGGCTTCGGATGACTTTCACTAGTCAGATTTAAACAAGCGCCCGCGTAACCGTTTAAACGGATATTGAAGGACAGAAAACAGGCAGAAATACACTTCCTCCCATCAGGCCGAGCGCGTCGGAGACCAGTTCAAACCACAAACAGCGCCTCGCAAGCCTTTGCCTGTTCGCAGACCTGATAAACTCTTGCGCCTTCGCCTTCTTGATCCAGATTCCTCACATGTCCCTACAACCCGCCCCACTCTCCCGCCGTTTTTCCGTCGCCCCCATGATGGATTGGACGGACCGCCATTGCCGGTACTTCCTGCGCCTGCTGTCCAAGCACACCCTGCTCTACACCGAAATGGTCACCACTGGCGCGTTGCTCAACGGCGATCACGAACGTTTTCTCCGTCACCACGAAGCCGAACACCCGCTCGCGTTGCAGCTGGGCGGTAGCGTTCCGCTTGATCTCGCGGCCTGCGCGCGTATGGCGCAAGAGCACGGCTACGACGAAGTGAACCTGAACGTTGGCTGCCCGAGCGATCGTGTGCAGAACAACATGATCGGCGCGTGCCTGATGGGGCATCCGCAGCTTGTGGCGGATTGTGTGAAGGCGATGCGCGATGCGGTGTCGATTCCGGTGACGGTAAAGCACCGCATCGGCATCAACGGACGCGACAGTTATGCCGAGCTGTGCGATTTCGTCGGTACGGTGCGCGATGCCGGGTGCACGAGTTTTACCGTGCATGCGCGGATTGCGATTCTCGAAGGGCTGTCGCCGAAGGAGAATCGCGACATTCCGCCGTTGCGTTATGACGTCGCGGCGCAGTTGAAGGCGGATTTTCCCGAGCTGGAGATTGTGCTGAACGGCGGGATCAAGACCATGGAGGCCTGCCATGAGCATCTGCAGACTTTCGACGGTGTGATGTTGGGGCGTGAGGCTTATCACAATCCGTATTTGCTGGCAGAGGTCGATCAGCAGTTGTTCGGCAGTAACGCGCCGGTGATCAGCCGGTCTGAAGCGTTGGCGCAGTTGCGGCCTTATATCGCCGAACATCTGCTGGCCGGTGGTGCGATGCATCACATCACGCGGCATGTGCTGGGTTTGGGTACCGGTTTCCCCGGGGCGCGCAAGTTTCGGCAGCTGTTGTCGGTGGATATTCACAAGGCCACGGATCCGCTGGCGTTGCTGGATCAGGCGGCGCAGTTGCTTGAAGGGCGTTGATGCCCTGCCCTCAACAGCCGGGCGGTTTGATCCGCCTGGCTTGACGCCTCAAGCGGCCGCAGCCGCCGTCCAGTTCACCCAGCCAAACACCCACGTCGCCAGAATCAACAAACCAAAACCGATCCGGTACCACGCGAACGCCGCATAGCTGTGGTTGGCAATAAACTTCAGCAAGCCACGCACGGCGATCATCGCAAAGATGAATGCGGTGACGAAGCCAAGGGCGAAGACTGGCAGGTCGTTGGGCTGAAACAGGTCGCGGTATTTATAGCCGGAGTACACCGCGGCGCCGACCATGGTCGGCATGGCGAGGAAGAACGAGAACTCGGTCGCGGCTTTGCGTGAGAGGCCGAAGAGCAGACCGCCGATGATGGTCGAACCGGAGCGCGAGGTGCCGGGAATCATCGCCAAACATTGTACGAAACCGACTTTTAGCGCGTGAGACCAACGCATGTCGTCGACATGTTCGACGCTGACCACATGGCTACGCTGTTCCGCCCATAACATGACGATGCCGCCGACAACCAGGGCAACCGCAACGGTGATCGGGTTGAAGAGATATTCATGGATCGCGTCGGCGAATAACACGCCGAGGATAACGGCGGGGAGAAACGCGATCAGCAGATTAAGGGTAAAACGTTGTGCATTGCGCTCGGTGGGCAGGCCTTTGACGATTTCGAAGATCTTCGGACGGAATTCCCACACCACCGCAAGAATAGCCCCCAGTTGAATAATGATGTTGAACGCCATCGCGCGTTCGCCGCCGAATTCGAGCAGGTCGGCGACAATAATCTGGTGACCGGTACTCGAGATCGGCAAGAACTCGGTCAAGCCTTCTACCGCGCCCAATATCAACACCTGGAAAAGGGTCCAGAAATCCATTAATCCTCCGTCAGAGCACTCAAGACGAGCGACCGGTCAATAACACTCAGGGGTTGAGTATCTGAAGTTACACAATTGGCTTTTATGAATATCAAAAGATCGCAGGCTTCGGCAGCTCCTGTAGGGGGACGCATTTCAAGCGTAGGAGCTGCCGAAGGCTGCGATCTTTTGGTCTTGAAGAATAGGTCTAACGGATTGCCACACTCAAGTCATGTTAGTAATCGTCGGTCGACGAACTTAACTGGAAAAATTTACATCTATTACAACAATCATTTCAGTTCAGATATGAAATGTGATCAACTTCACACAATCAGGACATGGCCAACCCATGGCAAAAGGACATAGACAAAGCCATCGCTATAAGCTCAAAATAGTGGCACCATTGCATATAGCCATCACCCACGCATTAGTTCACAACCCCCGAAAAATCAACTAAAAGCTTGAAAAGCTTACTTATTGTTAGAAAACTCGGGAGACACGTCTAAAATCCGCGTAAATGTTACCAATTGTCAGTCACAGATGAGAACCGGTGCTTTAACATCCCGATGTCAGCACCTAATTCGAGTCAACGCATGATGCTCTCAGGGAACTTGGCGACTAGAAGTCCGCGCCCGACAAATGATGAATCCGGTGTTCTTGCTCTGGGTCGTACCTTGGGTGTGGCCGATCATTTTACGACGCTGATCGCAAAGCACGTGCAGCCCGATATGATCCTGGAAACAGGTGCTTTCACTAGTTCATATAAACAGCAGCGTTACATCGATTCCTATCGCGCCATCTTCCTCATCATCGATAGCCCACAGGCCCTCGAAGACAATTTGGCGCTGATACAGAATCTGCGCGATGCGAACTTGAAACCGCTTATTTGCGCAGTCATCACCGGCCGCGGGGCGGTCAACAAGATCAAGTATTATCTCGCCGGCGCCGATGCCTGTATCAAGCTCAACACACTGAGCGATGACAGCGACGACTTGCTCACGGAGTTCTTCAACAGCGAAGACTGGCAGCGGGATATCACTCTGACGCTTGATCCGACGCGGATCTGCCTGCTGGACAGTCGGCGCAAACTCGATATTTCTTTCGCCGAGATGAAGATCCTCGAGGCCTTTGCGCAGACCGCCAATCACATTCTGAGCCATGATGAAATCGCCAGCATCATGGGCCTCAACGCCAATTTCTACGATCCTCGGGCACTGGAGAAATCAATCAGCCGCTTGCGTGGAAAAATCAAGGACATGTATGGTACAAACGCGATTCAGAGCATCCGCGGCTACGGCTATCGCCTGATGCGGGGCCTGATATCGACTGCCTGAGTCTCGGGCAGTCTTCCCTTTTGCATACGTACGAAGGATCGTCTGATGCAGCCATATCGTTTCAGTTCTGCTTCATATTTATTAAAACTCAAGCACTTGAATGAGCGCGGCAACACGCCACATAACAATAAAACTCCATAACATAGCAGCAGATCGAGTGGAATTTATCGACGGCCATTTTCGGCCCGAACCCTGCCTACGATTACTTCCGAGGAAGTCATTGCTCGCCTGCCGATTTATCTTTTAGCCAATTTTGGTGTGTATTTAGGAGAGAGACATGGAAACGAGTACAACCCTCCCCAGAAAATATTTTGTAGTTGTGACGCACAGCACAACGTCGCAGCGTGAACTGGAAAGCATTTTGTCCAGTGAGCGTTTCAATTCGTTTGGCACGTCGCAGGCACAAATGTTTGTTGAAGGTGTTGCTTCGCCCTCTTCCGCCCCGATGGTCATGGAGTTCAGTTACCCAAGCCTTAGCCGAAAGAACGTTGCGCGCAGTATCGAACATGATACTCAACGCATACTGGCCACCCTTGAAAATGAATGGCGAGCCGCGCAAACAGACAACCCGTTCCAGAGCTTTCCGGCAGTTAGTGCAGAACGAGCACATATCTCGAATGTCAGCGAGAGTCCTGAGGCCTGCAGCGACACCTGGCATCTTGACGATGATCAAGGCGTACTGCTCAAGGACAACATCGCAATCAGCCTGACTGGCCTGGAAACCGCCCTGGTCCGGAAAATGCTGACCCATGAAGAACGGGTGGTCAGTCGCGATGACTTGATCATCAGTATTGGCCGGGAACCGGAGCAATACCGTGGTCTGGAGATGTGCCTGAGCCGCTTGCAGGATAAATTCAAGAGCGCGAGTAATGGCGAGCGATTGTTTCGAGCCGTAAGAAATCGCGGATATTGCTTGATCCAGGAAGTCGTCGCGTAATCACAGGCGACGTTCTAACCGAGACAAACAGATATAAAGTGCGACTACAACAACAAGAAGAGCACTCTGTTTGGTTTTTCCTCCCTGATTCAATAAAAGCTTCCCTGCCTCCACCCCGCCAACAGTAACAAATACATCCCCGCCTTTTCATCCCTCTCTCTACGACCTTTTCTAACAGCCTGCTATTTAAATATTAGAAAGTTGGCATTGTGCCATCTTGTTAGAACTCGTCAGACACCATTCCCGGCAATAACTTAGTCTATTGGCTGACGACAGTTCGGCTCTCGATGTTGTTACCTCAAGACACTCGCTAAAACAAAAACAATAAGTCTGCATAACAACTCGGCTTTCAACTGTTGAAACCTGAATGGACGTCTTTTGGGGATATCGTATGGATCTTTCTCTCAGTATTAATCGAAGCACGGGCCTCAAGGGACTGACCTTTTGGGGCCAATGGGCGCTGGCACAGGCTTTCGTTGTGACGCTGTTGTTCATCCTCGCTGAACAGCACACCGGCACCGTCGCGTTCTACTACCGAATGTGCGCTACCCTCGCCGTCCTGGCCTCGGTGCCGGCTTACACATTCAGCGGCGTTTATCGCAAACGCGACAACTACCTGACTGGCCTCGGCCGTCTGTTCATGGGTTGGTCGATGACCATGGCCGCGCTGGCGTGCATCGCGTTTGTCTGTCAGGCCGATGAGCTGTTTTCCCGTCAGGTGATCCTGAGCTGGGCGGTGTACGGCTTCCTCGGTCAGGCCTTCCTCTACGCGCCGCTGCATGCGTTTTCCAAGTACTACCAGCGTTCGCGTAAAAGCGAGCACCGGACGCTGATCGTCGGCACTGGCGAACTGGCGCTCGGCCTGGCGAAGAAACTCAGCCAACTGGAAAACCTGCCGCTGATCGGTCTGGTCAGCAACGGCGACAAACCAGTCCTCGCCGCAGACGCACCACGCGTCGTCGGCGCTCAGGATGAGTTGCTCGAACTGATTGAGGCTCACGACATCCGCCGCTTGTACATCACCCTGCCGCTGTGCGAAGCCGCCAAAATCGAGGCGATGTATGTCGATCTGCTCGGGGCCAACGTCGATGTGGTGTGGGTGCCGGACCTCAACAGCCTGACCCTGCTCAACCACTCGGTGAAAGTCGTGGACGGCCTGCCAGCGATCTACCTGAACGAAAGCCCCCTGACCAGCCGCCCGACCGCTGCCCTGAGCAAAAGTCTGGTTGAGAAGACCGTGGCGTTCCTGGCGATCATTGCCCTCAGTCCGCTGCTGCTGATCATCGCGCTGGCGGTGAAGCTCAACTCGCCCGGCCCGGTGTTTTTCAAGCAGGATCGTCATGGCTGGAACGGCAAGGTGATCAAGGTCTGGAAATTTCGCTCGATGCGTGTCCACGATGATCGCGAAGTGAAACAGGCCAGTCGTAATGACTCGCGTATCACCGCCGTGGGTCGCTTTATCCGCCGCACGTCGCTGGATGAGTTGCCGCAACTGTTCAACGTCTTGCAGGGGCATATGGCTCTGGTGGGTCCGCGTCCACATGCTGTTGCGCACAACAACTACTACTCGGGCAAAATCCTCGCCTACATGGCGCGTCACCGAATCAAACCGGGGATCACCGGGCTTGCACAGATCAGTGGCTGCCGCGGCGAAACCGACACCATCGACAAGATGCAGAAGCGTGTCGAGATCGACCTGCAGTACATCAACAGCTGGTCGTTGTGGCTGGACCTGAAGATCCTGGTAAAAACGCCGTTTACGTTGTTATCGAAAGACATTTACTGAGGTTCAGAGCTTCAGATCGCAAGGGGACGAAAGTCCCCTTTTTTGTGGGCGGGATTTGGCACACCGGTATCGAACACAGGTGCGCCCCTGTGGGGGTTGGGTTATGGCCGGGTTCTGTAGTTGGATGACGATCAAATGTAGGAGTGAGCCTGCTCGCGATGGCGCTGTGTCAGTCAATGATGATGTCGGCTGACATGACGCTATCGCGAGCAGGCTCACTCCTACAAGGGGCTTTGAGACATGGCCGGGATGTGTGGCGCGACGCAGATCAACTGTAGGAGTGAGCCTGCTCGCGATGGCGGTAGGTCAGTCAACAATGATGTCGGCTGATCCGGCGCTATCGCGAGCAGGCTCACTCCTACAAGGGTTTATTGTGGGGCTTGGGAGGTCGGCGCTTACTCGGTAATCTTCTCGAAGTTGCGATAGAACATGTCGCCTTCCCGGCTATCCGTCATCGAGTGCAGTTGATAGCTGCGGCTCAGTCGGGCGCCGCCATCTCGGGTCAGTGGCGCCCAGACCAGGTTGGCGCGGCGCATGGTCGACATGCTCATCATTTCGTCGAACGGGATCGACAGGTACAGGCCCTTGTCGAAACTACCTTCGCCGTATTCGGCGCTGCTGGCCGTGGTAATGGTCGCCCAGGCACCGACGCGCACGCCGTTGAAGAACTCGCGGGAGATGTCCACGGTCGTGCCCCAGTCCCCGGCCAGATAACGACCGACACTGACCGCGGCCAGCGTGTCGAAAGGCAGATCGGTATAGCCAGTGATATGCCCGGTCACCACGGAGTAATCGCGCAACGCGAAGCCTTGATCGAAATCGCGCTGGCGCACCCAGTTCAAATCCGCTCCTACCGACCAGCGCTCGCCTGTCGGGCGGAACAGCACTTCGGCACCGACGCCGGCAAACATCGATTCCAGATAACCGCCATAAACCATGCCGTAGAGATCCTTGTCCAACTGCTCGGCATGGCTGAGCTGGAACAACGGCATGGTCGTGTTGGAGGTGGTCAGGTACTGGCGCAAATCCGTGCGCACGCGCGGTAATCCGCTCGGTGCGTCGTAGACGAATTTGTCGAAGTTGTTGACCAGATTGGCGCTGAGCAAACCGCTCCACCAGGTGTTGCGGTTGAAGCGATATTCCGCGTCCGCGTCGGCACTGAATTGATAGAGCAAACCGTCCGGGCCGCCAACGTTCTGCTTGAAGCCCAGACCGACCCCATAGCTGAAATGCTGCGGCGCTTCGGTGTAGAGGGTTTTCTCGTTGCGCGGCATCGCCGGGTTGATTTCGGTGGTGCGGTGCAGCGACTGCAACGGCTCCTCGTTGTTGATCACCTCGCGAAAGGTCTGGCGCGGCAGGCTGGTTTCTTCCAGCGGCAAGTCGTAGCGCTTGTTGACCACGGTGAACCAGTCGATGTCGTCGTTGACGCTGTTGTCGAGAATCCGGCTCGCGCGGCCGACAGCCTTGGACGAATGAAAATATCGCTGCTGCTCGCCATACACGATCAGCTCGGAATCGCGCTGGCTGATGCGCTCTACCTTGTACCCGGCATTCTGCTGCAGACGCCGCGACACATCGGCCCAGTTGACCTGCTCCATCGAGGTCGTCGGGGCCTTCGCCGGCAGCGGTTCGGGCGTCGGGTCGTAGGTCTTGGCCGGGGCCTTGCGGCTGACGAAATTGGTGTGAAAGGTCACGCCGAACATTGCCGTATTGCCCCGTTCCCACGCAGCGCTCAGATCGATTGAATCGGTGACCTTGAACACCGCGCCGAGGTTGATCGGCGAGTCCTGTTTGATTTCGTTGTCCTTCGGCTCGTTCTTGTAATCGTTGCCTTCGAACTCCAGTTTCAGGCTGAGACGATCCCAAGGCGTCTGATAGCTCACGCCACCGAACAGCGACGGTTTGCCACGAAAGTACGAGCCGGAGTTGACGTCGCCGGTGCCTTCAAGGGCCGGGCGGGTATCGAAGCGATTGCTGACGTAGCCCAACGGGTTGTCGAAGTCGCCGCGATTACCGATGTAGCCCCAGGCGATGCCCGCACTGAAATCGAAATTGTCGAAACGCTTGTTGGCGACGAAGAATTCGCTGGAGAACAAACCGGTACCACCGATATCTCGAAAGCCCAGCGCCACTTCCGGCGCCCAGTGGCTTTCCTGCCACAGGCGCACTTTGGCGTCGACCGCCTTGTCCTTGTAGCTTTGACTGCCGCTCAGGGCCTCCGAGCCATACGGCCGGTTGGTGATCGCGGTGTAGCGAAACGAACCTTCGAGCCAGTCCAGCGGCTGCAACGACACGCTGTAGCGGCTGTAAGGGTCGGTGCGATTGGCGTTGACGCTCAGCTCGCCGGCCGGGGCCATGCGCGCCGTTGGCGTCTGCAACAGGCCGGTACCACCGAAGTCATTCTGGGTGATGCGCGGCTCGGCGTGGGCCAGACCGCAGGGCAATAACAACACAGCTGCAAAACGTAACTTCAACGAACCACCTCGGCCAGCTGCGTGGCAATGAATTCGGCCAACTGCTGATTCAGTTCAGGAAGAGGCGGATCCAGATCATCATTTTTTATCGGCACCAGAATCCTGCTGCCGGCCACCGGAAACTGTCCGGACTCGCGATTCCAGTGCGCGATACCGACACGCCGCGACACGCCGTTGGGCTGGATCAGCCACAGATAATCGGCCTCGGCGTCGTCGAGAATCGAGCAACCTTCCAGGTATTCGCGAGCCTCCTGCAACGGCTGATACGGCAGGTGGCACGGCTCGGCGACTGCGCCCAATACCTGCACTTCATCGACCCGTTTCGGGTAGATCAGCCGATCGCCGTCATCCAGCCGAATGTTGCGCGCGAAGCCGACTTCCACGGCCACCGGGTCGAGGTCAGCGATCTGCCGCCCGGTCACCGGCATCTGCCGGACTTCTTCGGCAATGCGCTGTGCCAGTGCTGCGCGGCCTGGCCGGTCGAACAACGTCGCCATGCGCTGCAGCACATCGAGGTCGAACAGCACGCCGACCTTGAGCCGTGTCTGTTCCTCGAGCAGCGACTGACGCAACAAGCCGCCCGCCAGCCAATAGCCTTCGGCATTGGGCACGGCTTCGCCGATCACATCGAGCAAGCGCCCGCCCGGCGGCAACTCTATCGGCCCGGGATTGGCGACGTCGCCGGACACCGTGACAGCGGCCTGACTCGCCCCGGCGATCAGCAGAAAGCCCACCGCGATAAGGCTGAACCGCTTCACGGCAGGTGCCTGCGATCAGGGGTCAGCTGCACCAGCTTGACGCGCAGTTGCGAGGTCAGCTGTTGCTCGCTCTGCAGAATGAAACCGTCACGTGGGTCGACCCAGTAACGGTTGGTCGCACTGAGGCCGATGGCTGGCGCGTCAATCTGCTCATCGACGCGCAGTACCGAGTACGCCTTGTCGAGAATCTCCAGGGTCTCGGTGGAACGGCGCGAGAAGCGGCTGTTGACCACCACGCCGACTTCCTGGCCCTTGTACAGATCGATCCAGCGCCGCGTGGTGTAACCATCGGCAACATGATGCAGGCCTTGCTTGAACGGCGAGTCATCGGCCAGCCGCGTGCCATCCAGATCGCCCTCCAGTCCCAGGCCAATGCTGCGCACGGCAAGGCCATCGCGCAGCAGCAAAACCTGCTTGCCAGAGGCGACCCAGAACTGCAGGTCTTCACGCTCGCGCACCAGCGCCAGCACGCCGGAGCCGGAGGGCGTGGTCAGTTTCAGTTGCGGATAGTTGACCCCGGCAACTTCGGCCGCCGAAACGTCAACTTCATCGGGGCCGACGACGGCGGCCTTGAGGTTGTTCAGCGACGCGCTCATCAGCGGGTTACAGCCGCACAGCAACGACGCCGCCATCAGGCAGACGCCCACTTTCAATAGGTTCACAGTCGGGCGGCCTTATTTGCTGTTGTTGCTGTATTCGCTCCAGTTCTTCGCTGCCGAAGCCCCAGTGCCGACAATCGACGCCGACGGCACCAACTGGCTGATGAAACGGTTCCAGCGAGTGACGTTGGCCGGGCCGACGTAGACGACATCCTGCGGCCGCACCTGGAAGTGCGATGCCAGCGCCATGGCGGTCGGTGATTCGGCTTCGAGCTGATAGATCTTCGCTGGCTCGACGTCGAGATTTTCTACCCCGCGAATGACGTAGACCGCGTTGCCGTTGGAGCTGGTCTGGCTGAGGCCGCCGACCGAACCGAGCACGTCGGAAAGGTTCATGGTCGCAGTCTTGAAGCTCAGCGCGCGCGGCTGGTTGACCTCGCCCATGACGTAGATGCGCTTGTTGTCGTTGTACGGCAGGTACAGCTGATCGCCGCCCTTGAGGTAGACGTTCTGCAGTTCGGAATCCTGCTGATTGAGCGAGTCGAGATTGAGCGAATAGACCCGCCCGTTGCGCGTCAGCAACAGCCCGGACAAGTCGGCATTGTTGGTGTCGATGCCGGCCGAACCGAGGGCCTCGACCACGCTCAGCGGATTGGTCGAAATCGCTTGCGGGCCGGCCTTCGTTACGGCACCGGTGACCACGACTTTCTGGCTGGCGAAGCGCAACACCGCTACATCGACCTGGGGCTCGGCGATGAATGCCGACAAGCGTTGTTCGATGTCCGCGCGCAGTTGCTGGATGGTCCGGCCAGCGGCCTGGACTTCCTTGATGAACGGGTAATACAGCGTGCCGTCGGAGCGCACCAGACGGCCGTTGGCATCGATCTGTTGTTGCGCGCCGGAGGGGGCGGTCAGCTCCGGGTGATCCCAGACGGTGATGTACAGAACATCATTGTTGCCGATGCGATATTCCGCCGGCGTTACCAGCAGCTCCGCCGGCAGCGACTCACGCTTTTGCGTGGCGCGGTTCATGGCGATCAGCTTCGGGGTGATCGGAATCAGCTCGACCCGACTGCTTTCGCTGGCGCCCTGGCGGGTGATATCGCTGGTGCTCAGGTACTGACCGGGGGAAAACATGCAACCTTGCAAAGCGAGACTTGCCAACATTAAAAGATAAACACTACGAGTCATAATGGCACTACGCTATTCAAGGGCGAATCCAAAAAACAAAGTCACCCGACTTGCGTCGGGCGACTCTGTACTGCACTAACAAATGTTCCTGTTAGTTATGCGTGCCGGTTGTACCGGTGGTACCTGTCGTACCGGTGGTACCGCCATTGGCACTGCCACCGCTGTTGGACGCCGCTACAGCACTGGCAACCATTGCAGTACTGGCGGCGGGCGCTTGCGAAGCCGCCACACTGCCACCTACATTGGTTACCGCTGTCAACGGCGCTTCAGCTGCGGCAGCCCAGTTGCTCAACATCGTCAACAGGGCAACTGCCATCACTTTTTTCATAACAACTCCTTTCTAACATTCGACCTGTTAAAAAACCGGTCTGTGTCAGAGCTGGTAGCGTTCGAGTCCGCAAAGAGCGCGAACACGATCCGTTGTTCTTTCACAGTCTTACCCAACTGATAAAAGTCGAACGGCAGGTTTATATCTACGGACTTGCAAAAGGCATTGCCAGTGTAATTTCCCGACGTTATCTAACAACCTGACTGAAACTAACATCGAACTAAAAGGCCATCATCGCGAATAACCGTTTGGGTGATTCGATTGCCAGCGCCAAGTGTCGGCGACCATGTCCTGCAAGTTGCGCGTGGCCTTCCAGCCGAGTTCTTTTGCGGCTTTTGAAGCGTCGGCGAAACTTTCGGCAATGTCACCAGCCCGACGCGGCATCATCCGGTACGGCACCGGCCGCCCGCAGGCCTGTTCGAAGGCATGCAGCACTTGCAGCACGCTGTAGCCATCGCCGGTGCCGAGGTTCCAGGTGTGGATGCCGGTGCGTTCACTGATCGACTGCAACGCCTTCAAGTGGCCGTCCGCCAGATCGACGACATGGATGTAATCGCGCACGCCGGTGCCATCGGCGGTCGGGTAATCGTTACCGAAGATCGACAGTTCGCGCAGACTGCCGACCGCGACCTGGCTGATATAAGGCACCAGATTGTTCGGAATGCCGTTCGGGTCTTCGCCCATATGCCCGCTGGCATGGGCGCCGATCGGATTGAAGTAGCGCAGCAGTGCGATGCTCCAGCGTGGCTCGGCGAGGCTCAGGTCGCGCAGCACGTTCTCGACGATCAGCTTGGACTGGCCGTAGGGATTGGTCGGATTGCCCGTCGGAAAATCCTCGCGGATCGGCATCTCCTCAGGCTCGCCGTACACCGTCGCCGAGGAACTGAACACCAGTCTGAACACCCCCGCCGCCGCCATCGCCTGACACAGGGTGATGCTGCCGCCGACGTTGGTTTCGTAGTATTCGAGCGGCTTGCGCACGCTCTCGCCCACGGCTTTCAGCCCGGCGAAATGCAGCACGGCGTCGATCTGATGTTCGCGGAAAATACGATCCAGCAATGGGCGATCGCAAACATCGCCGCGAATCATCCACGGGCTTTTGCCGCAAATGGCTTCAACGGCGTGGAGTGCCGCATCGCTGCTGTTACAAAGATTATCCAGAACGACAACTTCATAACCTGCTTCAAGCAATGCAAGTGTGGTATGCGAGCCGATATAGCCGGCGCCACCCGTTACCAGAATCTTCATAGCGCGATCCGTCATTGAATAAATACCCGGTAGCGTGTCAAGCCTTGCCTGGTGGATATGCGGGGCAATTCACACAAACAAGGCGACAACAACCTCAAACAAATTTAGTTCAACCAATGGCAATAAATATTTTCGCCGGTCAAACTATCTGCGGGTACTTATTAGCACTCCCCGTGCACTTATCACTATCAACGGATACCGACTAAAAATAACTTAAAACACAGTAGTCGACATCTCATAACATTAACGCCTTTTAACGGCGCAACTAATTGCCACCCACAGCCTGACTCGGGTATTAAAGTAAGCCTTCAATAATCATTGAAACTTGCCGCCATTCTCTGGTGCGCAACCGTCGCCTGTGTTCCATGACTGTCCAGGATACTTTTATGATTCGTAAATGTTTGTTCCCCGCTGCCGGCTATGGCACGCGTTTCTTGCCGGCAACCAAAGCCATGCCGAAAGAGATGCTGCCGATCGTCAACAAGCCGTTGATCGAATACGCCGTTGAAGAAGCACGGGACGCCGGTCTGCAACACATGGCCATCGTCACCGGCCGGGGCAAACGAGCGCTGGAAGACCACTTCGACATCAGCTACGAACTCGAGCACCAGATTCGCGGCACGGAGAAAGAGAAATTCCTGGCCGGCACCCGTGAGCTGATCGACACCTGCACCTTCTCTTACACCCGTCAGGTGGAAATGAAAGGTCTGGGTCACGCGATTCTCAGCGGCCGTCCGTTGATCGGCGACGAGCCGTTTGCCGTGGTACTGGCCGACGACCTGTGCCTGAACCTCGAAGGCGACGGCGTGCTGTCGCAAATGATCCAGCTGTACAAGAAATTCCGTTGCTCGATCGTCGCCATCCAGGAAGTCCCGGCCGATCAGACTCACAAGTACGGGGTGATCGCCGGCGAGCTGATTTCCGAGGGGATCTACCGGGTCAACAACATGGTGGAAAAACCGGCACCGCAGGATGCGCCGTCGAACTTGGCGATCATTGGTCGCTACATCCTTACGCCGGATATCTTCGACCTGATCGCCGACACCGAACCGGGCAAGGGCGGCGAAATCCAGATCACCGACGCCTTGATGAAACAGGCGCAGAACGGCTGCGTGCTGGCGTACAAATTCAAAGGCCTGCGCTTCGATTGCGGCGACGCCGAGGGTTATCTGCAGGCGACCAACTTCTGCTACGACAACGTGTACCTCAAGGGCCGCTGAGACGGCTTTCCACTTCCCCACAGGCAGGCAACCATGAACATTGCACAACATTCGACAGAGATTGAACGTGAGGTGGGCAACCTCGGGGTGATGAGCTGGTTGTCGCGCCATCAACCGATGCCCAGCGCCAACGAAACCTGGCTGGGCACGATTCTGCTGGTGGAGCGGATCGGCGTGTTTCCTGCGTCCGGCGATATTCGCCGGCCGATGCGCGATCCCTACCCGCTACTCGCGCACCTGAAGGCGCTGTACGGTGGACAAGCGCTGGAGATGGACGACCGCGATGGCCTGAAAGTGATTTTCAGCGACTGGCGCTTTCGCGTGCGCATCTGCTGCAACGACCCGGCGATCATCATCAACGTCGAGACCCGTTGTGATGCACGGTTGATGCCGCAGAAGCTCGCGGAATTACTCGAACAAGTCGACAACTTCGCGTCGGCCTGAGAAACCCGTAGGAGCTGACGAGTGAAACGAGGCTGCGATCTTTTCGGACGCAATGAACACCAAGATCAAGAGATCGCAGCCTCGTTTCACTCGTCAGCTCCTACAACGGGGTTTTGTCGCAACGGTCGTTGGCGCCCATGATCCAGCCATAAAAATAATCGGCAATCACCTTCCCGCCCGTGGCCGGCAATGGATGAATCCTGTCCGGGCCGATCATCGCGCTGGCGTAGCGTTTGACGTCGGGGCCGAATGCGCATTGCAGGTTGGCGAATCCGAGATGCTGTTCACGCGCCCAAGGCTCGAGCACCTGCGCATAGGCCGACATCGGGTAAGCGCTGGAACGCGTGGTGTCCTGGCGCATGATCAGGTTGATGCTCGCCGCTGGCTGGATCTCGCGCAGCATGCTCACCAGGCCCTGAACGTTCTGCAGATACTGCGCAGGCTTGACGCCAAAACCCTGATCGTTGCCGCCGAGCATGATCAGGTAAACGTCGGCCGGAATCTTCGACACCACGGCTTTCCATTGCGTCTGCCACTGCGGATCGGCGTGATAGAAATCGGCCGATGCCGCACCTGACGCCGCCAGTTTCGACACCCGCACACCCTTCTGCTCGTTGCCCAGCCACAGGCCGAACAGCGTCGGCGCGCCTTTCACCACTTCCAGTTTGAATGACCAGTCTGCGGCTGATGGAGCACCGGGTAGCGCGACTTCCTGAACGCCCGAGCCTGCGAGCTGCAACGGGCGCCAGTCTTGCGTGGGCGACCAGCGATAGCGCAGTTCGTCGGATCCGCCGTTACCCAGATACAACAGTTTCGCCTGAGTCACCGCGGTATCGATGCGCGGCGAAGGGTTGGCATCCACCTGCAACCAGGCGCCAGGTTTGCCGCTGATCGTGCGACTGTCCGGGCTGGCCTGGCCCAGCTCGGAAACCTTCCAGTCGCCACCGAAGTATTTATCGCTGCTGCGGGTGTATTTGAAATGCGTGCCGCCCAGCGCCGCGCCGTGATTGAACCCGACGTAACCGGGGCCGGCGAAACCCACCTCGGCAGCCACTCGTTGCACCAGTTTGTTCAGGTAAAAATCCTGCCCGGCGGTGTAGCTGTCGCCGATCACCGAAACGGACAACACCTTGCCGGCCTTGCCCTCGCGCCATTGCGCAAAACGTTCGCTGGCATCCTCTACCGTGATGGCCGAGGTGGCGACTGGTTGAGGGGCGTCTACTGGCATCATTCAATATTTCCTTTGTCCGGGATGGCCCTTTCGCGAGCAGGCTCGCTCCCACAAGGATGTGTGACTTGCACGGATCCACTGTAGGAGCTGACGAGTGCAACGAGGCTGCGATCTTTTGATCTTCGCAAGCCACGGCAAAAGATCAAAAGATC
>NZ_QETJ01000067.1:0-26035 GCF_003105095.1 Pseudomonas sp. NDM
CAAAAGGTTGCCTGACACTCCGCCATCGCGAGCAGGCTCACTCCTACATTTGTTTTGCAGATCAGGTTTTGCATTGATCTTCGGGGAATGCGTCACGACTCTGGCGCCAAACTTCACACAATGACCATTCGGCGCCTTCTGGTTCCATTTGGCTTGCGCAGGACACTTTTCTTCTATTCTCAGGTCAAGGATATCGACAGTATCACTGGATCGAGCCAGTCCTCCCGTGGGGCTGAATACCGGCTTTACCGAGGGTCGCCGCCATGTCGCGCAACCTCTGTCTCACCCGTCAATGCCTGGGTCTGGTGACCCGGATCGAATGCGCCGTCAAGCCGCTGGCCGGCGACAACGGCATGTGGACGCTGCTCTTCGCGGCCGGCATGGCCGGCGAACAACCTTCCGCGATCAAAGCCCAAGGCCCGTTCCACGGCCCGGTGGCGGCCGAGTCTATTCTCGACACCATCGTTGAAAGCCTGACCTTGCATGGCTACGAACTCGCCGATGATCCGCAGATCTGGAGCCTGCACCTGCAAGCTCAGTTGCGGCAGATCAACGGCGGTCGTGGGCGCAGCCTCAACGGTTAAGGCGCCGTCTGGTCCACCGGCGCCTTGTCGAGCTTGACCTCGAAGCCGTACTGCACGGTGGCGAGGTCGGTGCGCTGATAGGTTTCCACGCGAGTCGGGCGACCGTAAAAGTAGTGCACACCGAGTAGCGCCGGGCCTTCGGTGCTGGCGTCGTGGCTGACCGAGAGAATCTGCTTGAGATAGTGGCCGCTGTCGTCCTTGACGAAGAAACGCCACTCGTTGGGCGGGAAGGCTTTCAGGTCGACCACCAGCGTGTTGTTCTTGATCGCCAGGCCTTTGGGCAATGACTGCGCGTCGTAGGATTGTTTCGCCACCGTGGCCAGAAACAGCGGCATCGAGCCCACGGCGATCGCCGGGGTTTCCGGAAACAGATTCAGATCATAAGTAATCGTCGCTTGCAGCGGATCGACCTGGTACGCCTCGGGTGGCAGCTCGATCGGCTCGTCGAGTTTGCCGCCGCGCTTTTCCGTGAAGAAGGTTACCGGGCTGACCCCGGGGTTGAGTTCGTCGCCAAGCAGTTCGTCGTTGAAAGTGCGGCGGTGGGAAAACTCGATACGCGCCGCGCTCGGCTCTTCCACGGATTGATGAATGCGCACGCCGGCCTTCAGTTGTTCTTCGGTCAGGTCCGCGCCTTTGAGCCAGTTCGCGGCGAGATCGTCGTAAACCACCACCGGCAGGTCAAGCGGCTGCACGGCTTTGGCCGTGGTGTGCGGATCGAAGGTGCGAACCGGCAGGTCCAGCGGTTTGCGCGTCACTGTCGCCGAGGAGAAGTCGAGCACGCTGACTTCCAGTGTGTCGATCGGACCGTGGAAATACACCTTGTTGTAACGGCGCGGATGCTCTTTCTCGAAGGCTTGCTGGTCGTCGCTGAGCTGTTTTTCCAGGGCGTCGCTCCAGCTCTTCTGCTTCTGTAGCTGGGTGAGTTGGTGCTGATAAAACTCGACCTGCTCCGGGCTCTCGTTGATCGAACCGGCGCGCACCAGGTATTGGCCGCTGGCGTCGCGGGCCTGAACGATGAGCGGATTGATGCGGGCCTCGGCGACCTCTGCGGCCAATGGCAGGCTGTTGCTGACTTCGACCTCGGCGTAGTTCTTCTCCAGCTTGAGCAGTTTGACGCTGAGGTTGTCATTGCTGCGGGTCTGGCCGACGTCTTTCTGCGTCAGGTCGAAGCTGTACAGCCGCCGGGGCGCGATCACTTCGACCTGGCCTTGCAGGCTGACCGGTTGTGGCAGGCTTTTCTTGTCTACGTTGAGGCCATCGATGAACGGGTAGGTCACCGTCAGATCATCGGGGTTGGTCACGTTGGAGCTGGACGGGCTGAGCTGAATGCCCGGGTCGGTTTCCGACCACTCCGGCTGCCAGGCGATCACGCGTTTGTTGCTCAGCGTCACCGAGTGCCACTCGATGCCGTGCGGGAACAGAAAACCGCCGGGAATGTTCAGGTTGAAAGGAAACACCGGTTGCAGGTCGGTGAGGTAATCCGAGCTGGCGTCCTTGTGCAGCACGAACAGGCCGTTGATGAACGTATCGACCAGCGCCTGCGGGGTAGGGTAGTGCTTGAGCACGGCGAGGGCGTCGGCGCCGTATTCAGTGTGCAGCGTGATGTCGTCGAGCTTGAGTCGGGCCCGTTCCAGCAACAGCAGCGAACCGCCGAGTTCGGTGATGGCGTCCTTGAGCTTCGGATCGCTGATCGTGTCCAGTGACTGTTCGAACGTGGCAGTCTTTTCGTCGAGGTTGGCGACGTGCTTTTCATCGCCGGGCGAGCAACCACCGATGAGCAAGGCAAGGCAGATTCCGGCAGTCGTCAAGGCTGATCGCACATCCATTTCCACGCGTCCTGTCCACTGTCATTGGGCTGTCAATGCCTTGGACACTAGCAGAAAAACTTTGTCACACACACGCAGGTGGCGGATTTTCCGGCGGTTTCTGGCTGTCACAGCGGGCTGTTATACTCGCCGCCATTTCCAGCCCCTTGTGTGAGATTCAATGGAACGCTTTATTGAAAATGCAATGTACGCCACCCGCTGGCTGCTGGCGCCGATCTACATCGGCCTGTCCCTCGGTTTGCTGGCGCTGGCATTGAAGTTCTTCCAGGAAATCATCCATATCCTGCCCAACGTCTTCGCGATGGCCGAATCGGACCTGATTCTGGTGCTGCTGTCGCTGATCGACATGGCGCTGGTGGGTGGTCTGCTGGTGATGGTGATGATTTCCGGCTATGAGAACTTCGTCTCGCAACTGGACATCGACGAAGGCAAAGAGAAGCTCAGCTGGCTGGGCACCATGGACTCGTCGTCGCTGAAGATGAAAGTCGCAGCGTCGATCGTGGCGATTTCCTCGATCCACTTGCTGCGCATCTTCATGGACGCCAAGAACGTCGATCCTGAGCACCTGATGTGGTACGTGATCATTCACATGACATTTGTGGTGTCCGCGTTCGCCATGGGTTACCTCGACAAGGTCACCAAGCACTGATCAACCCTTCGAGTTACAAAGAACCGCCCGTCTGTTGCGAAACAGACGGGCGGTTTCGTTTGTGGCTTGTGCTTTCAAGCGCAGCGGCCTAACTCTGTAATGGTGCGATTCTCCACCGTTTGAGGTGCTTCCATGAACCTGCAAGAGTTGAACGCGTATGCCATCGCCGGCAAGGTCGATGAGTTGAATCTGATTTCCATGGAAGGCGGGATCTATCTGCTGGAAGCGCGCATGCACGGGGCGGCTCATCCGCTGCATGATCCGCTGGGCAAAACCCTGACTCTTCGTTCTGTCGAGCACGCGCGGGACATGCTGCATGCGTTTCCGGTGCTGCCGTTCAATCTGGTGCACACCTCGGTGCACGACGAAATGTGCGGTTTGGGCGGTGGCATCAATGAAAGCCTGAAAGTGCCGCTCGCCTGGCGCTCGGCGCTGTAGGGCCGGCCCCAGGCCCGGGGTATCTGTGCTAGTCTGCTCGCCCTTTTGGTTCCGGGCGCGCCGGGACGCGCTGTGCACGCACGGCAAGTCCTGTGGCCGTCCGCACAGCGGAGCAGTGTCATGTCCGAAGTAAATCTGTCCACCGACGAAACCCGCGTCAGCTACGGTATCGGCCGTCAACTTGGCGACCAGCTGCGCGACAACCCGCCACCGGGTGTCAGCCTGGACGCGATCCTGGCCGGTCTGACCGACGCTTTCGCCGGCAAGCCAAGCCGTGTTGGCCAGGAAGAAATGTCCGCCAGCTTCAAGGTGATCCGCGAAATCATGCAAGCCGAAGCGGCTGCCAAGGCTGAGGCCGCGGCTGGCGAAGGCCTGGCTTTCCTCGCGGAAAACGCCAAGCGTGACGGCATCACCACCCTGGCTTCCGGCCTGCAATTCGAAGTGCTGACCCAGGGCGACGGCGCCAAGCCGACCCGTGAAGACCAAGTGCGCACGCACTACCACGGCACGCTGATCGACGGCACTGTGTTCGACAGCTCCTACGAGCGCGGCCAGCCTGCCGAGTTCCCGGTTGGCGGCGTGATCGCTGGCTGGACCGAAGCCCTGCAACTGATGAACGCCGGCAGCAAATGGCGCCTGTACGTGCCGAGCGAACTGGCTTACGGCGCACAAGGCGTGGGCAGCATCCCGCCGCACAGCGTTCTGGTGTTCGATGTCGAGCTGCTGGACGTTCTGTAATCCCCAGCCTGCTTGATGGCAGGCCAATGTAGGAGTGAGCCTGCTCGCGAACGCGATGTGTCAGTTGTTGATTGGCTGGCTGACACACCGCTATCGCGAGCAGGCTCACTCCTACAGTTTTGACCGCGTTTCATATTTCGATCTTGTTGTGCAGCTCATTGGTCGGGCGCAATGCCCGGGCATAGCAGAACAGGAACAGGTTGCGCACCAGCTCCTTGAGCACCAGCGGCTCGCTGGAATTGAGGCTGCTGACGTCCAGATCACCTTGATCCTGCAGTTCATGCAAGGCTTCTTCTTCAAGCACCGCACAGACTTCGCCGGTTTCCCGATGGAGGATTCTGAGGTACGGGTGTGGGCGATCCAGCCAGGCGTCGATCAAATAAGTCATGGGTCTCATCTCCTTGAAAGGTTTCAATGAGAATAATTCTTATTCATCAAATAGCAAGTGCCTATTGGCGGATCGTGGATTTTTCCAGATAAAGGTTGTGTCAGGTCAAAATGGCTGGCTGATGGCCATGCGCGGATTCATTGAGCTGAAGCGGGGAGGGCAACGCTCCATCCCACGGCTGGCGCGGGATGGATGACACAAGGCTCAGACTTTTCTGACGAACTCGGATTTGAGCTTCATCGGGCCGATGCCGTCGATCTTGCAGTCGATGTCGTGATCGCCATCGCACAGGCGGATGTTCTTGACCTTGGTGCCGACCTTGACCACCAGCGAGGTGCCCTTGACCTTGAGATCCTTGATCACGGTGATGGTGTCGCCGTCCTGCAGGACGTTGCCGACCGAATCTTTCTTCACGGCATCATCGGCCGCCACTTCGGCTTCGCCGCTGGCAGACCACTCGTGGGCGCACTCGGGGCAGACCAGTTGGGTGCCGTCTTCGTAGGTGTATTCGGAATTGCATTTCGGGCAGGGTGGCAACGTGCTCACTAAGGTTCCTTGGGTATCAGGAGGGCTAAAGGGCGCACATTGTATAGGGTTTTAGGCTGCGAAGGGCATAGCGCAGAAACAACTGTGGGAGCGAGTCTGCTCGCGAAAGCGCTGTGTCAGTCAACATTGAGTCGATTGGCAGATTGCTTTCGCGAGCAGGCTCGCTCCCACAGGGGATGAATCAGTGCGTGCGGGCGACCGCGAACTCGCTCAGTTCAACCAGTGCATCGCGATATTCGCTGGCCGGCAGCGCTTCCAGGCACTTGATCGCACGGGCCACGTAATCGCGGGCCAGTTGCGCGGTGTATTCCAGCGATCCCGACGCTTCGACGGCGATGCGGATGCTTTCGAGGTCTTCGATCCCGCCTTTCTGGATCGCCTGACGCACGAGTGCTGCCTGTTCGGCCGTGCCTTCGCGCATGGTGTAGATCAACGGCAGGGTCGGCTTGCCTTCGGCCAGATCGTCACCGACGTTCTTGCCCAGGGTTTCCGCGTCGCCTTTGTAGTCAAGCAGGTCATCAACCAGCTGGAATGCCACACCCAGGTGATCGCCGAAGGTGCGCAGGGCTTCGCTCTGCTCGGCGGTGGCGCCGGCGAGGGCGGCGGCGCTGTGGGTCGATGCTTCGAAGAGCATCGCGGTCTTGCCGCGGATGACTTCCATGTAGGTTTCTTCGCTGGTGCTGGCGTCACGCACCTTGGACAGCTGCAACACTTCGCCTTCAGCGATGATGCGCGTGGCTTGCGACAGAATCTTCATGACCGGCATCGAGCCCAGTTCGACCATCATTTCGAACGAGCGCGAATACAGGAAATCGCCGACCAGCACGCTTGGAGCGTTGCCCCACATGGCGTTGGCGGTCGAGCGGCCACGGCGCATGCCGGACATGTCGACGACGTCGTCATGCAGCAAGGTCGCGGTGTGCAGGAATTCGATGGTGGCGGCCAGCAGGCGCATGTCGTCGCCTTCGCGACCCAGGGCCTTGCCACACAGCAACACTAATAAAGGACGCAGGCGTTTGCCGCCGGCCGAAGTGATGTAATCGCCGATTTTCGATACCAGCGGCACTCGAGACGTCAGCTGCTTCTTGATGATGCCGTCGACGGCGCTAAAATCGTCCGCCACCGCGCGGTAGAAAGCTTGGGGTTGCATCAGCGAGAGTCGCTCCAGAAGGGTTGCGCGGCATGCTAGGACCCCCGTCCAGACCTGTCAAGGCGCGATAGACGGCCACTTGCGCGACGCAGATTGCTTGCGTACAATCGCGCACCCTGAACTTCCTGGGCAGCACCTGCCTTACGCAATTGCACTTGGGCCGTTCCAGCCCCATGCAGCCATGCCAGCCAATACCTCTTCTTATAAAGAGCTGGGTGAGCAGGATTATCGGAGAAATACCATGTACGCAGTAATCGTTACCGGCGGTAAGCAATACAAGGTCGCTGAAGGTGAATACCTGAAGATCGAAAAACTGGAAATCGCTACTGGCGAATCCGTGACTTTTGATCGCGTTCTGCTGGTCGCCAATGGCGACGACGTGAACATCGGCGCACCAGTTGTTGCTGGCGCAACCGTCAAGGCTGAAGTGATCTCCCAAGGTCGTCACGATAAAGTCCGCATCATCAAGTTCCGTCGCCGTAAGCACCACATGAAGCGTATGGGCCACCGCCAGTGGTTCACCGAGATCAAAATCACCGGTATTCAGGCTTAATTACAGCCTAATTCCTCACTAGGAGAATTGAACTCATGGCACACAAAAAAGCTGGTGGTAGTACCCGTAACGGTCGCGACTCAGAAGCCAAACGCCTTGGCGTGAAGATGTATGGCGGCCAGGTCATCAAGGCCGGCAACATCATCGTGCGTCAGCGCGGCACCCAATTCCACGCTGGCTACGGCGTTGGCATGGGCAAGGATCACACTCTCTTCGCTAAAATCGAAGGCGTGATCAAGTTCGAAGTAAAGGGCGCCTTCGGTCGTCGTTACGTGAGCGTAATCGCGGCTTAATCGCGAGATCGCTGGAGAAGCCCTGTCTTGCGACGGGGCTTTTTCGTTTGTGGGGTGAGTCTCTTGCAAAGCTGTTTGTATGGGCTGTCGGCGTGCGATGCAGGTCGTGTCTTGGGGTCGCTGCGCTCATTTTTGCAAGAGTCTTATGTCTTGATTGTTTTTCGGCTCGTCCGTACGGCGAGAGGCGTTGGTTATGAAGTTTGTTGATGAAGTATCGATTCGCGTAAAGGCTGGTGACGGTGGCAACGGTGCCATGAGTTTCCGTCGGGAAAAATTCATCGAGAACGGTGGCCCGAACGGTGGTGATGGCGGTGACGGCGGTTCCATCTACATGATGGCTGACGAAAACCTCAACACCCTGGTCGACTACCGTTACACCCGCCACTTCGATGCCGAGCGTGGCTCCAACGGCGGCAGCACCGACTGCACCGGCAAGAAGGGTGAAGATCTGATCCTGCGCGTGCCGGTCGGCACCACCGTGATCGACTCCGCCACTCAGGAAGTGATCGGCGACCTGACCAAGGCCGGCCAGAAACTGATGGTAGTGCAGGGCGGCTGGCACGGTCTGGGCAACACCCGTTTCAAATCCAGTACCAACCGTGCGCCGCGTCAGACCACGCCGGGCAAGCCGGGCGAGCAGCGCGACCTGAAACTGGAAATGAAAGTGCTGGCCGACGTCGGCCTGCTGGGTTTGCCGAATGCCGGTAAAAGTACCTTTATCCGTTCGGTCTCGGCCGCCAAGCCGAAAGTCGCCGACTACCCGTTCACCACGCTGGTGCCAAACCTCGGTGTGGTCAGCGTCGATCGCTGGAAGAGCTTCGTCATTGCCGACATTCCCGGGCTGATCGAAGGCGCTTCCGACGGTGCTGGCCTGGGCATTCGCTTCCTCAAGCACCTTGCGCGTACGCGGCTGTTGCTGCACCTCGTCGACATGGCGCCGCTGGATGATTCCAGTGCTCCGGACGCGGCTGAAGTGATCGTCAACGAGCTGATCAAATTCAGCCCGTCGCTGGCTGAGCGTGATCGCTGGCTGGTGCTGAACAAGTGCGATCAGATCCTTGAAGAAGAGCACGATGCTCGCGTCAAGGAAATCGTCGATCGTCTGGAATGGACCGGTCCGGTGTACGTGATCTCGGCCATCGCCAAGATCGGTACCGAGCGTCTGTGCCACGACATCATGCGTTATATGGAAGACCGTGCCGATCGCCTGGCCGCAGACCCTGCGTACAAGGAAGAGCTGGCCGATCTCGATCAGCGCATCGAAGATGAAGCTCGTGCGCAGTTGCAGGCGCTGGACGACAAGCGTGCCCTGCGCCGCAGTGGCGTGAAGTCGGTCCATGACATTGGCGACGATGACTGGGACGAAGAAGATGTGGATGACGAAGACGGTCCGGAAATCATTTACGTGCGTGACTGATCCGTTGCGATAAACTTGAACGCCGCTCAATCGAGCGGCGTTTTAGTATCCGGAAATCGATCGTTGGTCAGCAATCGCCACGATTAACGTCACGGGCAGTGCCAGGTCGCGCTGCCCTCAAGCTAAGGTTGAAGATGATGCGGAGCAAGGTGACAGGTGCGCAGCGTTGGGTCGTGAAGATCGGCAGCGCTTTGCTGACAGCTGATGGCAAAGGGCTGGATCGCGCGGCAATGAGTGTCTGGGTCGAGCAGATGGTGGCGCTGCATGAAGCGGGCGTCGAGCTGGTGCTGGTGTCCTCCGGGGCGGTGGCGGCCGGCATGAGTCGCTTGGGCTGGACCTCGCGACCCAGTGCCATGCACGAGTTGCAGGCGGCCGCTGCGATCGGTCAGATGGGTCTGGTGCAGGCGTGGGAATCGAGCTTCGCCGAGCATGGCCGGCACACCGCGCAGATTCTCCTGACCCACGACGACCTGTCTGACCGCAAGCGCTACCTCAACGCCCGCAGCACCTTGCGTGCGTTGGTCGAGTTGAAAGTCATTCCGGTGATCAACGAAAACGATACCGTGGTGACCGACGAAATCCGTTTCGGCGACAACGACACGCTGGCGGCGCTGGTGGCCAATCTGGTCGAGGCCGATCTGCTGGTGATCCTCACCGATCGCGACGGCATGTTCGACGCCGATCCGCGCAACAATCCTGATGCGCAGTTGATTTATGAAGCGCGCGCCGATGATCCGACGCTCGATGCGGTCGCCGGCGGTACCGGCGGTGCCCTGGGGCGCGGCGGTATGCAGACCAAGTTGCGCGCGGCGCGCCTGGCGGCGCGTTCCGGGGCGCACACCATCATCGTCGGTGGGCGGCTTGAGCGCGTGCTCGATCGCCTGAAGGCGGGCGAGCGCATCGGTACGCTGCTGTCGCCTGAGCGCGGCATGCTCGCGGCGCGCAAGCAGTGGCTGGCCGGGCATCTGCAAACCCGTGGCACTCTGGTGCTGGATGAAGGGGCAGTGTCGGCGTTGTCCAAGGGCAACAAAAGTCTGCTGCCGGTAGGGGTGAAACTGGTTCAGGGCAGTTTCCGGCGTGGTGAGATGGTGGTCTGCGTGGCGCCGGACGGTCGTGAGATCGCGCGGGGGCTGGCCAATTACAGCGCCCTGGAGGCGCAAAAAATCATCGGTCAGTCGTCGGATGCGATTGTCGGTTTGCTCGGTTACATGGCTGAACCGGAGCTGGTTCACCGTGACAACCTGATTCTGGTCTAGGGAAAATTCGATGCGCGTAGCGAAAGGATTGTTGGGCCTGTTGATGGCCATGCCACTGTTGGCCTCGGCCGAAGAGATCGGTCAGGTGTCGACGGTGTTCAAATTTGTCGGGCCGAATGACCGGATCGTGGTCGAGGCGTTCGACGATCCGAAAGTCGAGGGCGTGACCTGCTACCTGTCACGCGCCAAGACCGGCGGAGTGAAGGGTGGTCTCGGTCTGGCAGAGGATCGCGCCGAGGCATCGATCGCTTGTCGTCAGGTCGGGCCGATCAAGTTCAAGGGCGAGCTGAAGGATGGCGACGAGGTATTCAAGGAGCGCACCTCGCTGGTGTTCAAGACCATGCAGGTCGTGCGTTTCCTCGACAAGAAGCGCAACACTCTGGTGTATCTGGTCTACAGCGATCGCCTGATCGAGGGTAGTCCGCAGAATGCGGTCACTGCCATCCCGATTCTGCCGTGGGTGCCTGTGCAGCCATAACACAGCAAAACCAATTGTAGGAGTGAGCCTGCTCGCGATAGCTGTGTATCAGTCAACAATTGCATCGACTGATACGCCGCCATCGCGAGCAGGCTCACTCCTACTTTTTTTGCCTGTAGCTTGTTGAATCCCAGGCAATAAAAAACCGACCCTGAGGTCGGTTTTTTAATGACTACGTCGATTAAGCGGCTTCTTTCAGCGCTTTGACGTGGCCATTCAGACGGCTCTTATGACGAGCAGCCTTGTTCTTGTGGATGATGCCTTTATCGGCCATACGGTCGATAACTGGCACAGCCAGAACGTATGCAGCTTGAGCTTTTTCAGCGTCTTTTGCGTCGATGGCCTTAACTACATTCTTGATGTAGGTACGAACCATGGAACGCAGGCTGGCGTTGTGGCTGCGACGCTTCTCAGCCTGTTTTGCACGTTTTTTGGCGGAAGGTGAGTTGGCCACCGTCGAGCTCCTCGAAAGACTTTTTAGGAAATAGCAAACAAAATAGGCCGCGAATCATGCCGATGAAGACTTGTCTTGTCAAGGGCACTTGAATCGTTCCGCTAAGTGGTAGGTATAAAGAGGCGGGATATTTATTTCCGGCGCTTGACCTGTAAACTCGCGAGCTTTGGCTCTGTGCTGTTGCGGCGCGGAGTATCGCACAAGTGGGCGCATTGTTCGCCTGCTGTTTATCGACAGGCACAAACTCTCTCAATGAATCTGCTCAAATCGTTGGCCGCCGTCAGCTCTATCACGATGCTTTCCCGGATTCTGGGTTTTGTTCGTGACACGCTGATCGCGCGGACATTCGGCGCCGGGATGGCCACGGACGCCTTCTTTATTGCTTTCAAACTGCCCAACCTGCTGCGGCGGATCTTTGCCGAAGGCGCTTTCTCCCAGGCTTTCGTGCCGATTCTGGCCGAATATAAAAGTCAGCAGGGCGAAGAGGCGACGCGCACCTTTATTGCCTATGTGTCGGGCCTGTTGACGCTGGTGCTGGCGGTAGTGACGGCGCTGGGCATGATCGCCGCGCCCTGGGTGATCTGGGCCACGGCGCCGGGTTTTACCGATACCCCGGAAAAATTCCAGCTCACCTCCGATCTGTTGCGGGTGACCTTTCCTTATATATTGCTGATCTCGCTGTCGTCGCTGGCCGGCGCGATCCTCAACACCTGGAACCGCTTCTCGGTGCCGGCGTTCGTGCCGACTCTGCTCAACGTCAGCATGATCGTGTTTTCGCTGTTCCTCACGCCGTACTTCGATCCGCCGGTCATGGCCCTCGGCTGGGCGGTGTTGGTCGGCGGTCTGGCGCAATTGCTGTATCAGCTGCCGCACCTGAAAAAGATCGGCATGCTGGTGCTGCCGCGCCTGAACCTGCGCGACAGCGGCGTGTGGCGGGTGATGAAGCAGATGCTGCCGGCGATTCTCGGTGTGTCGGTCAGTCAGATCTCGCTGATCATCAACACCATCTTCGCCTCGTTTCTGGTCGCAGGTTCAGTGTCGTGGATGTACTACGCCGACCGTTTGATGGAGTTGCCCTCGGGCGTGTTGGGTGTGGCGCTCGGTACGATTCTGCTGCCAACGCTGGCCAAGACCTACGCCAGCAAGGATCGCCACGAGTATTCACGCATCCTCGACTGGGGGCTGCGCCTGTGCTTTGTGCTGGTGCTGCCGTGCGCGCTGGCGCTGGGAATTCTCGCCGAACCGCTGACCGTTTCGCTGTTCCAGTACGGTCAGTTCAGTGGCTTCGATGCCGAGATGACCCAGCGTGCGCTGATCGCCTATTCGGTCGGCCTGCTCGGGATTATCGTGATCAAGGTGCTGGCGCCGGGCTTTTATGCGCAACAGAACATCCGTACCCCGGTGAAAATCGCAATCTTCACGCTGGTCTGCACTCAGTTGTTCAACCTGGCGCTGATCGGGCCGCTGGCCCACGCCGGTCTGGCGCTGGCAATCAGTGCCGGTGCTTGCCTCAACGCCGGGTTGCTGTTCTATCAACTGCGCAAGCAGAAGATGTATCAACCGCAGCCGGGCTGGGGCAAGTTCGGTTTCAAACTGGTTGTTGCGGTGACGGTGATGTCCGCGGTGTTGCTGGCCGGCATGCATTTCATGCCCGCCTGGGATGAGGGGCACATGCTCGAGCGCTTCTTGCGCCTGGGCGCGCTGGTGGTGGCCGGGGTGGTGGCGTATTTCGGTATGTTGCTGCTGCTGGGTTTCCGCCTGCGCGACTTCAATCGCAAGGCCTTGAGCTAAGGTTTCAGCCTTTATCGACAGGCACGGGTCGACGGTTTTGTCGGCTCGTTCACTTTGCGTTACGGTGTTGCCTGTCGTCGGCCGTCGGGTGTGGTTATAATCGACCACTTTATGAGCAAGAAGCGCGTTATGCAGCTGGTTCGAGGCCTCCACAACTTGCGCCCCCAGCATCGGGGCTGCGTCGCCACTATTGGCAACTTTGACGGTGTTCACCGTGGTCACCAGGCTATCCTGGCCCGGCTGCGTGAGCGTGCGCTCGAGTTGGGCGTACCCAGCTGCGTGGTGATTTTCGAGCCGCAGCCACGGGAGTTCTTTGCTCCCGACACCGCACCGGCGCGTCTGGCGCGGTTGCGTGACAAGCTGCAGTTGCTGGCTGCCGAAGGCGTCGACCGGGTGTTGTGCCTGGCTTTCAACCAGCGGTTGAGCAAGCTTAGCGCCAGTGAATTCGTCGATACCATTCTGGTCGATGGCCTTGGCGTGCAGCATCTGGAGGTCGGTGACGATTTCCGCTTCGGCTGCGACCGCCTCGGCGATTTCGATTTCCTCATGCAGGCCGGGCAGGTACACGGATTCACCGTCGAAGCCGCGCAAACCGTCGAGCTGGATGGCATTCGCGTCAGCAGCACGCAAGTGCGCAATGCTTTGGCCGCCGCCGATTTTGCCTTGGCCGAACGCTTGCTCGGTCGTCCGTACCGCATCGCCGGTCGCGTGCTGCATGGCCAGAAACTGGCCCGGCAATTGGGAACACCCACTGCCAACATTCAACTCAAGCGTCGTCGCGTGCCGTTCACCGGGGTGTATCTGGTGAATGTCGACATCGACGGCAAGACCTGGCCCGGCGTCGCCAATATCGGCGTGCGCCCCACGGTGCAAGGGGATGGCAAAGCCCACCTCGAGGTCCATCTGTTAGATTTTGCCGGCGATCTGTATGACCGGCGTTTGACGGTGGTTTTCCACCAAAAGCTGCGTGAAGAGCAGCGCTTCGCCTCTCTGGAGGCATTGAAAACGGCGATCAATGCGGATGTCGCCACCGCCCGTGCACTAGCCGCACCTAGCGCCCATCGCTAATGAAGAGCCTTAAATGACCGACTATAAAGCCACGCTAAACCTTCCGGACACCGCCTTCCCAATGAAGGCCGGCCTGCCACAGCGCGAACCGCAGATCCTGCAGCGCTGGGACAGTATTGGCCTGTACGGAAAGTTGCGCGAGATTGGCAAGGATCGTCCGAAGTTCGTCCTGCACGACGGCCCTCCGTACGCCAACGGCACGATCCACATCGGTCACGCACTGAACAAGATTCTCAAGGACATGATCATCCGCTCGAAAACCCTGTCGGGTTTCGACGCGCCATACGTCCCGGGTTGGGACTGCCATGGCCTGCCGATCGAGCACAAGGTTGAAGTGACCCACGGCAAGAACCTCGGCGCGGATAAAACCCGCGAGCTGTGCCGTGCCTACGCCACTGAGCAGATCGAAGGGCAGAAGTCCGAGTTCATCCGCCTCGGCGTGCTGGGCGACTTCGCCAACCCGTACAAGACCATGGATTTCAAGAACGAGGCCGGTGAAATCCGCGCCCTCGCCGAGATCGTCAAGGGTGGTTTCGTGTTCAAGGGCCTGAAGCCCGTGAACTGGTGCTTCGACTGCGGTTCGGCCCTGGCTGAAGCGGAAGTCGAGTACGAGAACAAGAAGTCCTCGACCATCGACGTGGCCTTCCCGATCGCTGACGAGGCCAAACTGGCTGCCGCGTTCGGTCTGGCCTCGCTGGGCAAACCTGCTGCGATCGTGATCTGGACCACCACCCCGTGGACCATCCCGGCCAACCAGGCGTTGAACGTGCACCCGGAATTCAACTACGCGCTGGTCGATATCGGCGACAAGCTGCTGGTGCTGGCTGAAGAGCTGGTCGAAGCCTGTCTGGCGCGCTATGGCGTGGAAGGTTCGGTGATCGCCACCACCACCGGTAAAGAGCTGGAGCTGATCAACTTCCGTCACCCGTTCTACGATCGCCTGTCGCCGGTGTACCTGGCCGACTACGTCGAACTGGGCGCTGGCACCGGCGTGGTTCACTCCGCCCCGGCCTATGGCGTGGACGACTTCGTGACCTGCAAGAAATACGGCATGGTCAACGATGACATCCTCAACCCTGTGCAGAGCAACGGCGTGTACGTGCCGTCGCTGGAATTCTTCGGCGGCCAGTTCATCTGGAAGGCCAACCCGGCCATCGTCGAAAAACTGACCGAAGTCGGTGCGCTGATGCACACCACCGTTATCGAACACAGCTACATGCACTGCTGGCGCCACAAGACCCCGCTGATCTACCGCGCCACCGCGCAGTGGTTCATCGGCATGGACAAGGAGCAAACCAGCGGCGACACCCTGCGCGTGCGCTCGCTCAAAGCCATTGAAGACACCAGGTTCGTCCCGGCCTGGGGCCAGGCGCGCCTGCACTCGATGATCGCCAACCGTCCGGACTGGTGCATCTCGCGTCAGCGCAACTGGGGCGTGCCGATCCCGTTCTTCCTCAACAAGGAAAGCGGCGAGCTGCACCCGCGTACCGTCGAGCTGATGGAAGAAGTCGCCAAACGCGTTGAAGTCGAAGGCATCGAAGCCTGGTTCAAACTCGACGCCGCCGAACTGCTCGGCGATGAAGCGCCGCAGTACGACAAGATCAGCGACACCCTCGACGTCTGGTTCGACTCGGGCACCACGCACTGGCACGTCCTGCGCGGTTCGCACCCGATGGGTCACGAGAGCGGCCCGCGTGCCGACCTGTACCTGGAAGGTTCCGACCAGCACCGTGGCTGGTTCCACTCGTCCTTGCTGACCGGTTGCGCCATCGACAACCACGCGCCGTATCGCGAGCTGCTGACGCACGGCTTCACCGTCGACGAGTCCGGTCGCAAGATGTCCAAATCGCTGGGCAACGTGATCGCGCCGCAGAAGGTCAACGACACCCTGGGCGCCGACATCATGCGTCTGTGGGTCGCTTCGACCGACTACTCCGGCGAAATGGCGGTGTCCGAGCAGATCCTGCAGCGCAGCGCCGACGCCTATCGTCGTATCCGTAACACCGCGCGCTTCCTGCTTTCAAACCTGACCGGTTTCAACCCGGCCACCGACCTGCTGCCGGCCGAAGACATGCTGGCGCTGGATCGCTGGGCGGTGGATCGCACGCTGCTGCTGCAACGCGAGTTGCAAGAGCACTACGGCGAATACCGTTTCTGGAACGTCTACTCGAAGATCCACAACTTCTGCGTGCAGGAGCTGGGTGGTTTCTACCTCGACATCATCAAGGACCGCCAGTACACCACCGGCGCCGACAGCAAGGCACGGCGCTCGTGCCAGACCGCGCTGTTCCACATCTCCGAAGCGCTGGTGCGCTGGATCGCGCCGATCCTCGCCTTCACTGCCGATGAGCTGTGGCAATACCTGCCAGGCGAGCGTAACGAATCCGTCATGCTCAATACCTGGTACGAAGGTCTGACCGAGCTGCCGGAAGGCTTCGAGCTGGGTCGCGCCTACTGGGATCGCATCATGGAAGTGAAAGTCGCGGTCAACAAAGAGATGGAAATCCAGCGTGCGGCGAAAGCCGTCGGTGGCAACCTGCAGGCCGAAGTAACGCTGTTTGCCGAAGAAGCGCTGAGCGCCGATCTGGCCAAGCTGAGCAACGAGCTGCGCTTTGTCCTGATCACCTCGACTGCCAGCGTTGCGCCATTCGTGCAGGCTCCGGCCGATGCCGTGGTCACCGAAGTCAGTGGTCTGAAACTGAAGATCGTCAAATCGGCCTTCCCGAAATGCGCACGTTGCTGGCACTGCCGCGAAGACGTCGGCGTGAACCCGGAGCATCCGGAAATCTGCGGTCGTTGCGTCGACAACATCAGCGGCGCTGGCGAGGTTCGTCACTATGCCTGATGCCGTTGGCCGTTTCGGACGGCTGAGCTGGCTGTGGTTGAGCCTGCTGGTCCTGGTCATTGACCAGGCCAGCAAGTTCTACTTCGAAAGCAAGCTCGAAATGTTCCAGCAGATCGTGATCATTCCCGATCTGTTCAGCTGGACCCTGGCCTACAACACCGGCGCCGCCTTCAGCTTCCTCGCGGACAGCTCCGGCTGGCAGCGCTGGCTGTTTGCCCTGATCGCCATTGTCGTCAGTGCCGTGCTGGTGGTCTGGCTCAAGCGCCTGGGCCGCAACGACACCTGGCTGGCCGTCGCCCTGGCGCTGGTGCTGGGTGGCGCGCTGGGCAACCTGTATGACCGCATTGCCCTGGGCCATGTGATCGACTTCATTCTGGTGCACTGGCAGAACCGCTGGTATTTCCCGGCGTTCAACATTGCCGACAGCGCGATCACCGTCGGCGCGATCATGCTGGCGCTGGACATGTTCAAATCGAAGAAAACCGAAGAGGCCGCTCATGACTGAACCGCTATCGACTGAGCAACGCATCGGCCAGAACACCGAAGTCACGCTGCACTTTGCCCTGCGCCTGGAAAACGGTGATACCGTCGACAGTACGTTCGACAAGGCCCCGGCCACCTTCAAGGTCGGCGACGGCAACCTGCTGCCGGGTTTCGAAGCCGCACTGTTCGGCTTCAAGGCCGGCGACAAGCGCACCCTGACCGTCGAGCCGGAAAACGCCTTCGGTCAGCCGAACCCGCAGAACGTGCAGACCATCCCGCGTTCGCAGTTCACCGACATGGAGTTGTCACCAGGCCTGCTGGTGATCTTCAACGATGCGGCCAATACTGAATTGCCAGGTGTGGTGAAGGAATTCGACGACACGCAAGTGACCGTCGACTTCAACCACCCTCTGGCCGGCAAGACGCTGACCTTTGACGTCGAGATCATCAGCGTCAAAGCGATCTGAGTAATAATGCAAAACCAATGTGGGAGCGAGCCTGCTCGCGAATGCTGAATGACATTCAACGTTGGTGTTGTCTGACACACCGCTTTCGCGAGCAGGTCGAATCGTCACACCGTCGCTCCCACACTGTTTTCCACAGAATTCGTTATTTCTTGCGCGCAAGACACGAGGCACAGCATGCAAATCAAACTCGCCAACCCCCGTGGCTTCTGCGCCGGTGTGGACCGGGCGATCGAAATCGTCAACCGCGCCCTGGAAGTCTTCGGGCCGCCGATCTACGTGCGTCACGAAGTGGTGCACAACAAGTTCGTCGTTGAAGACCTGCGCAGCCGTGGCGCGATTTTCGTCGAAGAGCTCGATCAGGTGCCCGATGACGTCATCGTCATCTTCAGCGCCCACGGTGTTTCGCAAGCCGTGCGCAACGAAGCCGCCGGTCGTGGTTTGAAGGTTTTCGATGCAACCTGCCCGCTGGTGACCAAGGTGCACATCGAAGTCGCCAAATACAGCCGAGACGGTCGCGAGTGCATCCTGATCGGCCACGCCGGTCACCCGGAAGTCGAAGGCACCATGGGTCAGTACGATGCCAGCAATGGCGGTGCGATCTATCTTGTCGAAGACGAGAAGGACGTGGCCGAGCTGCAAGTGCGCAACCCGGAAAAACTCGCCTTCGTCACCCAGACGACGTTGTCGATGGATGACACCAGCCGCGTCATCGATGCCCTGCGCACGCGCTTCCCGGCGATCGGCGGTCCGCGCAAGGACGACATTTGCTACGCCACGCAAAACCGTCAGGACGCCGTCAAGCAACTGGCCGACGAGTGCGACGTGGTACTGGTGGTCGGCAGCCCGAACAGCTCCAACTCCAACCGTCTGCGTGAACTGGCTGAACGCATGGCGACCCCGGCCTACCTGATCGACGGTGCCGAAGACCTGCAACAGAGCTGGTTCGACGGCGTCGAGCGCATCGGCATCACCGCCGGCGCCTCGGCACCGGAAGTACTGGTGCGTGGCGTCATTCAGCAATTGCAGGCCTGGGGCGCGACCGGTGCCGATGAGCTGGCCGGCCGTGAAGAGAACATCACGTTCTCGATGCCGAAAGAGCTGCGCGTCCGCTCGATCTGACGTTCCTGCTGCTGTCGCACAGCGCCTGTTCGGTCTCCTGACTGCTCAGGCGCACGCGACCGGTCGCCGCCAGCACGATCTGCCGCTGGCTGACCGGTGCTCGCGGCGAGCAGATGTGTATTGTCCCCGCCTGAAATCGCCGTCCCGGCATCAGCGGTTGCCCCAGATGACTGAACCGCACATAGCGGCTCACCCACCAGTTGCCGACAATCGGCACCTTCGCCTCACTGGCACGTTCAACCAGCAGCGGATTGCTGCTGTCCTCCGAACCCTTGCCGCTCAGATCCAGAATGATTCGCCAGCCACGGCTCCAGTCGCCGTCGATGCCATGGATCACCACGTTGTGATTGTGTGTCATAGCCAGTGTGCGGGCGTGGTGAATACCTTCGATCAGCGATTGCGCTGCATGATCGCGTTGAGTTGCTTCCTTGAGCGCAGCGAACGCCGGGCTGACCAGCAGCAGAACAATTGCGCCAATCGCCAGTCCCATAAGCAGTTCAATCAGGCTGAAACCGTGTTGCGGCATGAAAAATCCCTCCGTGGAATGGTGTGAGCAGCGCAATCCGTGCGCCGCGCAGGCCAAATCAGTCGGCATGTGCCGAGCGAATGTTCTAGCGTGTAGAAGCAGGTATAGCCGACGGCAACGGAGGGCATCGATGGATCTTCGTACAAAAGGTTTCACGCTGGTCGAGTTGCTGGTCGCCATCGCGGTGTTCCTGGTACTGATCACGCTGGCGGTGCCGGCCTTTACCCGTACGATTCAGAGCAGCAAGGCTGATACCGAAGTCGGCGACCTGCAGCGCGCAATCAATTTTGCTCGCCTCGAAGCGATCAATCGCGGCGTGACCACGCGTTTGCGTCCGACCGCTGGCGGCAGTGTCTGGACCGGTGAGCTGGCGGTCTACGACAGTACCGGCAATCCGGCCAATTTGTTGCGGGTTGTTCCAGCGATGAGCAGCGGGGCGACTCTGACGCTACCTTTAGGAGTGACCGCACTGGATTTCAACAATCTTGGCGGTCTGGCGGCACCGTCGACGGCGGTGGTCATCGGTTACACGCTGGGCACGCAAAGCAGGACGCTGAACGTGTGTTTGAACGGACGCATTCAACTGGGTGGAAATTGCGGATGAGGGCAGGGAGCAAAATCGCACAGGAGGGCATGACGCTGATCGAAGTGCTGGTCGCGTTGCTGATTCTCACTGTCGGCCTGTTGGGCGCGGCGGCAGTGCAACTCAATGCGCTGAAGTACACCGACAGTTCGCGGATGACCAGTCAGGCGAGCTTTATTGCCTACGACATGATGGACCGCATTCGCGCCAATTCCGGCGCCGACTACACCACTACACCGCCGACCTCGGGCAACCTCAGCGTGGCGCGGGATCAGGATCTCTACGACTTCACCACCAATATCGCCAACTTTGGCGGTCCGACCGCGACGGGCAGCATCACCCTCAACCAGCGTGTCTATACCATCACCATTACCTGGAGCGATGCGCGCGCCGCCAACGCTGCCAGTGCCCAGCGCAGTTTCGTGCTGACCAGTCGGGCGGCGGTCGATCCGGTGGCCACGCCATGAAGCATGCCAGCCGTGGTTTCGGTTTGATCGAGTTGCTGATCGCATTGGCTTTGGGGCTGATTGTCGTGCTGGGTGTGGTGCAGATCTTCATTGCCGCGAAAAACACCTACGTCAGTCAGAACAGCGCCGCGGCGATGCAGGAGGACGCGCGTTTCGTCCTCAGCAAAATGATTCAGGAAATCCGCATGGTCGGCATGTTCGGCTGTCTCGGCACCATCACTGATTCGAGCAGCGCGGGCGACTTCAACGCCGCGCAACTCACCCCGATCAATTGGGATAACGCCAATCTCAAGCTGACCATGGTCACCGCCGATGTCGGCAGCGGCGGGGGAACGCCGACCTGGACAGTGATTTCAGACTGTCGCAACAGCGCGGTCGCCTACAGCGGATTGCGCAGCCCGACCACGGGGCAAATCGCTTTCCCGATCCGCCGCCTGATCTACAGCTTCAGCAATAACCAGATCCTCATGGGCACCGGCAGCGGCAATCCCGCGCAGCAAGTGCTGGTGAACAACGTCAGCGCCTTCAACGTCACCTTCGGCCTGGCCAGCTCCGCGACCGACGTGGCGGCCTCCACTTACAGCAGCAATCCCGGGGATCCCGCGCGCATCCGCAGTGTGCGTCTGAGCCTGACCCTCACCGACCCGAACAACCGGGTGCGCAATCAAACCTTCAACGTGGTTGCGGCATTGCGCAATCGCTTGCAGTGAGGGGGCGGTGATGAGGATTTCCTTGCAACAACGTCAGGCACAGCGCGGCATGGTCTTGCTGGTCAGTCTGGTGTTTCTGCTGTTGCTCACGTTGATTGGCTTGTCGTCGATGCAGAGCGCCAACCTGCAAGAAAAAATGGCCGGCAGCGTGAGCCTGCGCAATCAATCGTTCCAGTCTGCGGAAGCGGCGTTGCGTGTTGGCGAAAGCGCGGTGCAGCTGGACAGTTACTCGTTGGCCGTGTGCAGCGGCACGACCCAATGCCTGCCGCCGGCGGAGTCGTCAGTGGTCAGTTCGGCCGGCTTCAATTCGACCTCGGGGGTGACCTGGGTCGCCGCCGGTAATGGCTTCTATGGCGTGCAGAACATCGGCACGACCCTGACGGCAGTGAACGTGCCAAGTAACACCTCGGCGACGTTGTATCGAGTCACCGCAGTCGGCATCGCCGGCAATTCGCGTAGCGTGGTGGAGAGTATCTATGCGAAGTATTGAGCGCTGCGGCTCGCTGCTGATCGGCATGCTGCTGAGTTTCTATCTGGCGGCGCCGGCGTGGGCATTCACGCCTTCCGATTCGCCGCTGCTGAGCGCGGCTGCGGTGGCGCCGAACGTGATGCTGCTGATCGACGACTCCGGCAGTATGAACAGCATCATCTACGCCGCCGGATTCGACCCGAACGTCAACCGCACACCCGCCCGGCAGTGCAATGCTTTTCTCGGATTGTGCTCTGCACTCAATGCTCCACAGATCACCGGCGACACGGTGTTTCTATCGAGCCTGCCGACTTCCGGGTGCTCGGGAGGCGCCTATGCGTTCTACAACAACAGCGTGGCGCCCTTGTGCCTCAAGCTCCCCGACCCCGTAGGCAACGAGAACACTCGGTATTCCGCCGATTACATTTCCTACATAGTCAGCCTGGCTAACAGCACCGGCACCCGCGACTTCACCACGGGGGCGATCCCCAACGATTACCGGATGAACGTCGCGCGCAACGTTTCCACCGCACTGGTCAGCAGCAACCGCACCCTGCGCATGGGCCTGTCGACGTTCAACCCGGCCACCAGCAGCAATCCGGGCAATGGTGGCTTCATCGCGCGCTCGATCACCGATCTGTCGCCGGTTACCGGCAGCGTGACCCAGGCCCAGGCGGACGCTAACTACAATGCGCTGATTTCATCGATCAACGGCTTGAATGCCGTGGCCAATACACCGTTGGCCGAGAGCTATTACGAAGTGACTCGCTATATGCGTGGCCTGGCGCCGTATTACAACGGCACGCCGGCGACCTATACCAGCCCGATTCAATATCGCTGCCAGAAAAACTACGGCGTGGTAATCACCGATGGCTTGCCGACTTACGACCGGACGTTCCCGACTAACGATCCGCTGGGGGGCAGCCGTTTACCGAACTGGGATGGCGTGAATAATGATGGCGACAACCTCAACGGCGACGGCGAAGGCGACACCCTGTATCTGGATGACATTGCCAAATTCGCCTTCGACATCGACATGCGCTCGACCGGTACCGACGCCGCCGGCAAGAGCTGGAACGCGGTGGATTTTCCCCGGCAGAACATGAACACCTACATCGTGGGTTTCGCTGCGGATAACGACATGTTGTCCGACGCCGCCAGTTATGGGCAGGGCAGGTACTACCAGGCGACCGACAGCTCCGGGCTCAATGCGGCGTTATCGTCGGCATTGAGCGATATCACTTCCAAGGCCGGCTCCGGTGGTGCCGGCGTCGCCAGTAGCAGCACCTTGAGCAGTGGCAGCAGTTTTTACCAGACCACTTACGATCCCAAGGATTGGCGCGGCACGATCAGGTCGCTCGGCTTTACCTCGACCGGCACGGTAAATACCTCGGCGGCGCAATGGTCGACCGACACCACGATCGTGCCCTCTGCCACGGCGCCGACTTTCCAGTCATGGAACACCGCGAGCAATGCGCCAATTGCTCTGGCATTCGGCAGCTTTCCCCCAGCCCAGCAGACCACGCTGAATCAGGGCCTGCCCACCGGTATCAACGGCAATGATCTGGTCGAGTGGAGCAAAGGTACCAACAAGGCCGGGCTCAAGGTGCGTAGTGCGCTGCTCGGCGACATCATCAATTCGCCACTGGTGCTCGCGTCGCCTTCGGACAAGACCGCATCCGATTTGACGGGTGACAGCAGCTACACCAACTACCTGACGACCAAGGCTGCGAACATGAACACCAGTCTGGTGGTCAACGCCAACGACGGTTTCGTCAACGTGATCAATTCGGCGAACGGCACCCGCCGTTATGCCTATATGCCCTCCAGCGTGCTGCCGTCCCTGCGACTGATCGCGGACACCAACTACGTCAACGGCGTCAGCCACAAATTTCTGGTGGATGGTCAAGTCGGCGTGTTCGATGCGCAGGCCGGTACCACCTGGAAAACCCTGGCCATTGGCGGAACGGGGGCCGGCGGCAAAACCTTCTATGGGCTGCAACTGTTCGATGCCTCGGCAGGTAACGTGATCAGGGCGCTGTGGGAAGTCAGTGCGCCGGCCACGGCCAACACGGCGAATGCGTTCAATGATCTGGGTTACGCCTATGCCAGGCCGGAAGTGGCACGCTTGGCCAATGGTCGCTGGGCGACTTTCATCGCCAATGGCTACGGCAGCAATTCGGGGGTTGCGGCTTTATATGTACTGGATGCGCTGGATGGTTCGCTGATCAGAAAAATCGTCGTCGACAGCACGGAAACCAGCAACGGTCTGTCATCTGTGGAACTCAGGGTGAACTCTTCGAACGTGGTACAGGCGGCCTACGCTGGCGACCTGAAAGGACGCATGTGGAAATTCGACTTGAGTGCACCGGCGCCGGAGAGCTGGGGCGTGGCCTTTGCCGGCAAGCCTTTGTTCACCGCGCCGGGCGGGGCAACGCAGCCGATCACCGCGCAACCGCTGCTGGCGGATAACGCTCAGGGCGGCAAACAGGTGTTCTTTGGCACCGGCAAGTTCAACGAAACCGCCGACAAGACCAACAAGGATCTGCAGGCGTTCTATTCAATCTGGGATGCAGAAGGCGGGGCCGGACAAATCACCGTCAGCAGTTTGCAGGCGCAGGCGATTACCGGTTCGTTCTCCGGCAGTTCCGGGCAGTTCCTGACCACCAGCCAGAATGAAACGACGTATCCGGGAGAGAAAGGCTGGTATTTGCCGCTGGTGTACAACAACGTGCTGACCGGCGAGCGCGTGATCAACCAGGCGAGCATTGTGTTGGGGCGAGTCGTTTTTACCACCGCCAGCGTCGATACCACTGACCCGTGTTCTAGCTTTGGTACGGGCAGACTGGTCGAACTGGATGCGTTCAACGGTAAGATGCTCAACTACGCCGTGATCGACACCACGGGTGACCGTTTGGTCGACAGCAATGACACGATATCCAGTGGCGTGGTATTCACCGGTGGCATTCCGACCCTTAACGTCATTTCCCGAGATGCCAAGACCAAGCTCGTGAGCGACACCAGTGGTGTCATCACCACCGTTGTGGAAAAAGGTGGCGGCGGCAGCCGTCGTATCATGTGGCGACAAATCCAGTAAGCGAGAATTTGAGGCATGCGCAGATCCAGCCGAGGTTTTACCCTGATCGAAATCATGATCGTCATCGCGATTATCGGGATCATCCTCACCATCAGCATTCCCAGCTACAACGAATACGTGAAGAAGGGCCGTCGCGCCGAAGTGGTCTCGCTGCTCTCGGAGCAGGCGCAGACCCTCGAACGCTTCTACACCCGCAACAATGTCTACACCGGCGTCACCGGGCTGAGCACGGGCAATGATTTCTACACCATCACTCCAACGCTGACCGACCAGACCTTTGTGCTGACCGCGATTCGTAAAACCGGATCGGCCATGGCCACCGACAAATGCGGTGATTTCACCCTGACCAATACCGGCGTGCGAAGCATGAACAACGCGACCACCGGAGTGACCACCAAGGATTGCTGGGGCCGCTGACGCACTCTCTTTCGGGCGCCTTTTGCGCCCACTGTCTTTTTTTACGGTTGGATCAAACATGACCAGGCAACAGCAAGTGGTGATTGTCGGTGGCGGGGTAATTGGCCTGCTCACTGCCTACAATCTCGCCTCCGAAGTGCGCAGCGTAGTGCTGCTGGACCGCTCGAATGTCGGCCAGGAGTCGTCCTGGGCCGGCGGCGGCATAGTTTCGCCGCTGTATCCGTGGCGCTACAGCCCGGCGGTTACTGCGCTGGCGCATTGGTCGCAGGATTTTTATCCACAGCTCGGCGAGCGCTTGTTTGCCGGCACCGGGGTCGATCCTGAAGTGCACACCACCGGCCTGTATTGGCTGGATCTGGACGATGAGGCCGGAGCGCTGGCCTGGGCCGAGCGGGAGAACCGGCCGCTGCAGGCTGTGGATATCTCGGCGGTGCATGACGCGGTGCCGGTCCTCGGCAGCGGTTTCAGCCGGGCGATCTACATGGCCGATGTCGCCAACGTGCGCAACCCACGGCTGGTCAAGTCGCTGAAAGCGGCATTGCTGGCGCTGCCGAACGTGACGATTCATGAGCAGTGCGAAGTCAGTGGTTTCGTCCGCGAAGGCGAGCGCGTGGTTGGTGTGCAAACCTCCACTGGGGTGATCAGCGGCGACGAGATTGTGCTGACGGCGGGGGCGTGGAGCGGTGATCTGCTCAAGACGCTGAACCTGACGCTGCCGGTAGAACCCGTCAAAGGCCAAATGATTCTCTACAAGTGCGCGGCTGATTTTCTGCCGAGCATGGTGCTGGCCAAGGGGCGTTACGCGATTCCGCGTCGCGATGGTCATATTCTGATCGGCAGTACGCTGGAGCACGAAGGCTACGACAAGACCCCGACCGATGTGGCGCTGGAAAGCCTCAAGGCCTCGGCGATCGAGTTGTTGCCGGCGCTGGCGGATGCTGAAGTGGTCGGGCATTGGGCCGGGCTGCGGCCGGGTTCGCCGGAAGGCGTGCCGTACATTGGCCGGGTGCCGGGGTTCGAGGGTTTGTGGCTGAACTGCGGGCATTACCGCAATGGGCTGGTGCTGGCGCCGGCCTCGTGTCAGTTGTTTGCCGATGTGATGCTGGGGCGGGCTCCGATCATTGACCCGGCGCCGTATGCGCCTGAGGGCCGCATCTGAAGCAAGATCAAAAGATCGCAGCCTTCGGCAGCTCCTACAGGGAACGCATTCCAATGTGGGAGCT
>NZ_QETJ01000068.1:0-25794 GCF_003105095.1 Pseudomonas sp. NDM
GATAGCGGTCTGTCAGTTGATAGTGTGTTGGCTGACACACCGCTATCGCGAGCAGGCTCACTCCTACAGGGTTTTTGTGCTGCCTTGGAGATTGATGAGCAGAGCACATAACTCTTTAGCGCAAATCCGACAAAACCTTTTCCTCCCTCCTGCGGTCACTCCTTTTACGAGACTGGCATGCATGCCGGCGCGCCCTTTTGGGCCTTTTGCAATCCTGCCGCCCGATGAGAGAAAAGGAATCGAACCATGCCGATTTCCCGACGCAACTTCATGATCCTCGGCGCCGTAACCGCGACGGCGTTCGCTATGCCCCCCTTTATCAGCCTCAAGGCCTACGCGGCCAGTCTGGAGCAACCGGCCATGAGCAAAGTCACCCTGCAAGTCAACGGAAAACCGCAAACCCTGGAAGTCGACACCCGTACCACCCTGCTCGACGCCCTGCGCGAACACCTGCACCTGACCGGCACCAAGAAAGGCTGCGACCACGGCCAGTGCGGCGCCTGCACGGTGATTGCCGACGGGCGGCGGATCAACTCCTGCCTGACCCTGGCGGTCATGCACGACGGCAGCGAAGTCACCACCATCGAAGGCCTCGGCATGCCGGACAAGCTGCACCCGATGCAGGCCGCGTTCATCAAGCACGACGGCTATCAGTGCGGCTACTGCACGCCGGGGCAGATCTGCTCAGCAGTCGCGGTGCTCAAGGAAATCCGCGACGGTATTCCCAGCCACGTCAGCCCGAGCCTGACCGAGCCGCCGAAACTGATCGCCGCCGAATTGCAGGAGCGCATGAGCGGCAATATCTGCCGCTGCGGCGCGTACTCGAACATCATCGAAGCCATCACTGAAGTTGCGGAGGTCCCGGCATGAGAGCCTTCAACTACAGCCGCGCCGACTCGCCTGCCGCAGCCGCCTCCCAGGCTGCACAAGCCGAAGGCGCCAAGTTCATCGCCGGCGGCACCAACCTGCTCGACCTGATGAAACTCGACATTGAGACCCCGGTGCATCTGATCGACGTCAACCACCTCGGTCTGGATCAGATCGAAGCTACGCCTGAGGGCGGACTGCGTATCGGCGCCTTGGTGCGCAATACCGATCTGGCCGCCGACGCCCGCGTACGCAAGGACTACGCCCTGCTCTCCCGCGCGCTTCTGGCCGGAGCGTCCGGGCAGTTACGCAACATGGCGACCACCGCCGGCAACCTGCTGCAACGCACCCGCTGCCCATACTTTTACGACACCCATCAGGCCTGCAACAAACGCAATCCGGGCAGCGGTTGCGCGGCGATCGGCGGGGTCACTCGACAACTGGGGATCATCGGCGTCAGCGACGCCTGCATCGCCACCCACCCGAGCGACATGGCCATCGCCATGCGTGCGCTTGATGCGCAGATCGAAACGGTCAAGCCTGACGGCAGCACCCGCAGCATTGCCATGGCCGATTTTCATCTATTGCCCGGCAATACGCCGAACATCGAAACCAGCCTCACACCCGGTGAGTTCATCACCGCCGTGACCCTGCCGGCGCCGGTCGGTGGCACGCACATTTATCACAAGGTTCGCGATCGTTCGTCCTACGCGTTTGCCCTGGTCTCGGTGGGTCTGATCCTGCAAAAGGACGGCACCGGCCGCGTCGCCGTTGGCGGCATTGCGCCGAAACCGTGGCGGGTCGAAGCCGCTGAAGCGCTGCTGCCCAAGGGCGCCAAAGCGGTCAGCGAGCGCCTGCTCGAAGGCGCGACTCCCACCGATGACAACCAATTCAAACTGACACTGGTCGAGCGCACGCTGGCTTCGGTGTTGGCGCAAGCGAGGGAAACCGCATGAAATTCGACACGCCCGCCACCACCAATCCCATCGACCGCTTGAAGGTCGTTGGCAAGCCTACCGAGCGCATAGAAGGCCCGCTGAAAACCAGCGGCCAGGCGACCTACTCCTACGAGCAACATGAAGCGGCGGCCAATCAGGCCTACGGTTTCATGGTTGATTCGGCGATCGCCAAAGGGCGGATCAAAGCCATTCATCTCGACGAGGCCAAAGCCGCACCCGGCGTACTGGCGATCGTCACCGCCGAGAACGCCGGCAAGCTCGACAAAGGTGATTACAACGCCGCCCATTTGCTCGCCGGTCCCGACGTGCAGCATTACCAGCAAGCCGTTGCGCTGGTGGTCGCCGAGACCTTTGAACAGGCTCGCGCTGCCGCGCAACTGGTCAAGGTCGACTACGAACCCACCGAAGGCAAGTTCGACCTGGCCAGCGTCAAAGACCTCGGCGTCGAGCCAAAAGACGAGCTGCCGGACGTCAATCACGGCGACTTCGACAAAGCCTTCGCCGCCGCCCCGGTGCAGTTCGATCAGACCTACACCACGCCGGACCAGTCCCACGCGATGATGGAACCCCATGCGACATTGGCCGCCTGGAAAGGCGACCAACTGACGCTGTGGACGTCCAACCAGATGGTCGCCTGGAGCGTCGGCGACATTGCGAAGACCCTCGGCCTGCCGAAGGAAAAAGTCCGCCTGGTCTCGCCGTACATTGGCGGTGGGTTCGGCGGCAAGCTGTTCATTCGTGCCGACGCGATCCTCGCCGCTCTAGGCGCGCGCATGGCCGGCCGGCCAGTGAAAGTCGCCCTCGCCCGCCCGCAGATGGCCAATAACACCACCCATCGCCCGGCGACGATTCAGCGTATCCGTATGGGTGCCACGGCCGACGGCAAGCTGACCGCCATTGCCCATGAAGGCTGGTCGGGCAACCTCGCCGACGGCAAGGTCGAACTGGCCGCGCAACCGAGCCAGTTGCTCTATGCCGCAGAAAACCGCCGCGTCAGCATGCGCCTCGCGCCGCTCGACCTGCCTGAAGGCAACGCCATGCGCGCGCCGGGTGAAGCGCCGGGGCTGATGGTGCTGGAAATTGCCATGGACGAAATGGCCGAACAGCTGAAGATGGACCCGGTGGTGTTCCGCATCGCTAACGACACTCAAGTCGACCCGGTGAAAACCGAGCGGCCGTTTTCCCAGCGTCAACTGGTCAAATGCCTGCAGATCGGCGCGGAGAAATTCGGCTGGGATCAGCGCAAGGCGCAGCCCGGCACACGTCGTGAAGGCCGTTGGCTGATCGGCATGGGCGTGGCGGCGGCGTTTCGCAATAACCTGCTGGTCAAGTCCGGCGCTCGCGTGCGCCTGGAGCGTGACGGCAAGGTGATCGTCGAAACCGACATGACCGACATCGGCACCGGCAGCTACACGATCATCGCGCAGACAGCCGCGGAGATGATGGGCGTCGGCCTGAATGATGTGGTGGTACGTCTGGGCGATTCGGACTTCCCGGTCTCGGCCGGTTCCGGCGGCCAGTTCGGCGGCAACTGCTCGACTTCAGGGGTTTATGCCGCCTGCATGAAACTGCGCGAAGCGGTGGCGCAGAAGCTGGGACTCGCGGCGGATCAGGCCGAGTTCGTCGATGGTCAGGTGCGCGTCGGCAGCAAGAGCCTGCCCCTGCGCAATGCCGCTGAGGGCGGCGCGCTGGTCGGCGAGGACAGCATCGAATTCGGCGATCTGGCCGAGAAGTATCAGCAATCGACCTTCGGCGCGCACTTCGCTGAAGTTGCCGTCGACGCCGCCACCGGTGAAGTCCGCGTGCGGCGCATGCTCGCGGTGTGCGCGGCCGGACGGATTCTCAACCCTATTTCGGCCCGCAGCCAGGTGATCGGCGCAATGACCATGGGCGTCGGCGCGGCATTGATGGAAGAGCTGGCCGTGGACAAGCGTCTGGGCTATTTCGTCAACCATGACCTGGCGGGATACGAAGTGCCGGTGCACGCCGACATTCCGCATCAGGAAGTGATTTTTCTCGAAGAGACTGACCCGATTTCTTCGCCGATGAAGGCCAAGGGCGTGGGTGAATTGGGGATTTGCGGCGTGAGTGCGGCGGTAGCGAATGCGATCTACAACGCTACCGGCGCGAGGGTGCGGGAGTATCCGATCACGCTGGACAAGATTCTGGATTCATTGCCGGAGATGATCTGAAGCGAAAAGCCCCTCTCCCAAAGGGAGAGGGAACCGATCCGGGGATATTCAGGATGTGCAGCGACGTGAAAGTCTTTCTGTGTATCCATAATCGTAACGGCACGTTCAGGTCGATGCACATTGCAAGACACCTCGGTCGGCTCCCACTCCCCCGGGAGACGCCTGGGGTGAGTCGCATGCTGTTAGCGCACCTGCATGGGGTGCTAGGGGTCGAGTGGATTCACCACCACGCTTTCAGAATGCCGAACGTCTCGAGCATCCCCCAATCGGCTCCCTCTCCCTCGGGAGAGGGCTGGGGTGAGGGGCGTGGTTTCACTCGGTCCTTGGATATTGCTCAGCACTGACCTGCTCCATCCAGTCCACCACCTTGCCATCCAGCACTTCCGCAATTGCGATATGGCTCATCGCCGTTGTCGGCGCCGCCCCGTGCCAATGTTTGGCACCCGGGGCAATCCAGACGGTATCGCCCGGACGGATTTCACGAACCGGCTGGCCCCATTCCTGGACGACCCCTGCTCCTGCGGTGACGATCAATGTCTGTCCTAACGGATGGGTGTGCCACGCAGTTCTCGCGCCCGGTTCGAACGTTACGGTCGCGCCGCTGACGCGGGCCTCGTCGGTACCCTTGAACGGCGCATCCACCCGCACCGTGCCGGTAAACCAGTCAGCGGGCCCTTTGGCCGAGGGTTGAGAGCCATTCGGCGTGACCGTGACACGCGGGTTGTCAGTGGCCTGCACTTCACCGGCCAGCAGCGAGAGCGTCAGCGCAGAAGCAGCGATCGGGTTCATGGCGGTTCCTCCGGATGATTAATGCAACCACTGTAGCGATCGGCACTCTTTAGATAATCGTCTAGAATCCGAAAAAACTTATGCAGGACAATCATCAATGCTCCGGGAAAACGCCACCGACCTGCTCGCCTTTCTCGCCGTCGCCCGTGAACGCAGTTTCACCAAGGCCGCCGCCAAACTCGGCGTTTCGCAATCGGCGCTCAGCCACACCATTCGCAGTCTCGAGGCACGTCTCGGCCTGCGCCTGCTGACCCGCACCACGCGCAGTGTTTCGCCGACCGAGGCCGGCGAACACCTGCTGCAGACCATCGGCCCGCGCTTCGAAGAGATCGAGGTGGAACTGGCCGCCCTGAGCAACCTGCGCGAGACCCCGGCGGGGAAGATCCGCATCAGCGCCACCGACCACTCGCTGAACTGGATTCTGCGTCCGGTGTTGCAGGAGTTCCTGCCGAAGTACCCGGACGTCACCGTCGAAGTCTGCTGCGACTATGGCTTCGTCGACATCGCCGGCCAGGGCTTCGATGCCGGCGTGCGCCTGGGCGAAGACGTTGCGCAGGGCATGATCGCCACGCGCATCGGCCCGGACATGCGCATGGCCGTGGTCGGCTCGCCTGCCTACTTCGCCCGCCGCGCTGCGCCGCAGACCCCGCGCGACCTGACCGACCACGCCTGCAACAACCTGCGTCTGCCAACCAATGGCGGACTGTATTCGTGGGAGTTCGAAAAGGACGGCGAAAGCCTGAAGGTTCGTGTCTCCGGCCAGGTCACCCTGAATGGCGTCTACCCGTTGCTCGACGCCGCGCTGGACGGTTTCGGTCTGAGCTACATCCCGGAAAATGTCGTCGCGCCTTTTCTGGCCGACGGCCGCTTGATCCAGGTGCTCGGTGACTGGTGCCCGGCGTTTTCCGGTTATCACCTGTACTACCCGAGCCGACGCCAGGCAGCGCCGGCGTTTGCCTTGTTGCTGGAGGCGTTGCGCTATCGCGTTTGACCCGGTTCAGCCCAGCAACGCAATCAGCTGATGCCGCTGCGCATCGGTGAGCATCGGCCCAAAACCGGCTCCGGCGTTGTCAGCCATGTAGCGCGGATTGCTGGTCCCCGGAATCACGCAGGTCACCGCCGGGTGCGCCAGCAGAAACTTCAGCGCCAGTTGCGGCCAGCTATTGACCTGCACGTCCGAGACCCACGCCGGCAACGGCTTGCCCTTGAGCCGGGCGAGCAAATCGCCGCCGCCAAATGGCCGGTTACAGATCACCGCGACCCCGCGCTCGCGGCACAGCGGCAGGATGCGTTTCTCGACAGCGCGGTCATCAAGGGCGTAGTTGATCTGCAGAAAATCCAGCTTCTCGGCCTTCAGCACCGCTTCGACCTCGTCATAGGCCGACGAGGTGTAATGGGTGATGCCGATGTAGCGAATCCGCCCCTGCTCTTTCCATTCGCGCAGGGTCGGCAAGTGGGTTTGCCAGTCGAGCAGGTTGTGAATCTGCATCAGGTCGATGCGCTTGGTTTGCAGCAGGCTGAACGACTGCTCCATCTGCGCGATGCCCTCCTTGCGTCCGCGCGTCCACACCTTGGTCGCGAGAAAGGCCGGCGAGCGCGGTTCATGGATCGACAGCAATTCACCGGTCGTCTGCTCGGCGCGGCCGTACATCGGCGAGCTGTCGATCAGCGTGCCGCCCTTTCTGAACAGCGCTTCGAGCACGGCGGGCAATTGCCGGTAAACCGGATCAGCCGGGCCGACGTCGAAACCGCGATAGGTGCCCAATCCGACCATGGGCAGTGCCTCGGAGCTTGAAGGGATGGCGCGGGTCTGCATGGTCTGGTCTCCTGCCGTGTGCGGCGCAGTGACGGGCGGCGGCGTGCCGCTGGCCAACGCCCGATCAATCGTCAACACCGCCACAACCTCGGCAGCAAGCGTAAGCAAGCGGCGACGGGAATAACCCTCAGTGTGGCGCATGCGGGCCCTCCTGCTGCGCGGATCTGTTGCATGTTGTGTGCGCAGGCTATCAGGCGCAGTCGCTGAACTACACTTCGACAGCCCACCTCTTACCCCGTTAAAAGTAGCCGAATGTTCCGAACCCTGATGTCACTCGTCGTTTTCATTGTTGCCGTGTACCTGGTGCTGTGTGCCGCGCTGTTCGTATTTCAGCGCTCGCTCATCTGGTTTCCCCAGCCTGCGGCCGTGGTTGCAGCGGATTCGCGGTTGAAACTGTCGATGCCGGACGCCGAAATCTGGACGACTACTCGAGAGCGCAGCGGAACACGGGCGCTGATCTATTTCGGCGGGAATGCCGAGGACGTCTCGCGCAACCTGCCGGAGTTCGCTGAGGCGTTCCCCGATTACGCGCTGTATTTTCTGCATTACCGGGGTTTTGGTGGCAGTTCAGGCTCACCATCGGAAGCGGCGATTGCCGAAGATGCGCTGGCGTTGTTCGATCAGGTCTACGCCAGCCATCCGCAGATTGCGGTGATCGGGCGCAGCCTCGGCTCGGGGGTGGCGATACGCCTGGCCAGCCAGCGGCCGGTGCAGAAGCTGATCCTGGTCACGCCGTTCAACAGCCTCGAAGAAATCGCCGAACGGCAATATCCGTGGGTGCCGGTGAAGTGGTTGCTCAAGGATCGATTCGAATCGGGCAAGTACGCCGCGCACGTTCGCGTGCCGACCTTGCTGTTGGCGGCGAGTGATGACGAGGTGATTGGACGCAAGAGCACGCAGCGGTTGTTGGAGAGTTTTCCTGCGGGGGTGGCGACGCTCAAGGTGGTGCCGGAATCGGCGCATAACTCGATTTCCGAGCGAGGGGAGTACTTGCGGTGGATGGGTGATGTGTTGAATCGCTGACAGGTGTAGCGATCATGCAGAGGCCTTCGCGAGCAGGCTCGCTCCCACAGGGGTAACGCATTTCAAATGTAGGAGTGAGCCTGCTCGCGATGAAGTCGGTACCGACATCACCATTTACAGCTACCGTCCAATGCTAAGGCTGACGGCCGCTCCGGGCATTTTCGTCGCCAGAGGTGGCCGGGCGCGGCATGACGTGTTGATGGCCGGTCGGGTCGTTGAGTTGCACGGCATTACCCTTCTGCCACGCATCAGCTCCTGGCGCGACCGGTGCCGGTTTGATCTCGGCGCGGGCCTTTTTCTTCTCGGCGCTATCAATGCCCAGACGCTGGTCGCGCTGGCGGACCATTTGCGCGTCGGCCTGACCGTCGGCAGTAAAGCCCATCATCAACTGCGGCACGCCCAAGGGCAGTTGCTTGTCCTGATCGGTGTGCCAGGTGTGCCAGGTCTTGCCATAGGTGTTGGCAAGTTTTTCCATCAAACGCGTCTCCGCCACTTGCGGGATGCCCGGCGCGACCAACTGGCCGGAAGTGACTTCGTGAGCGTGGCTATGCCACAAGGCCTTTTCTTTTGCCGGCAATTGCGTGAACAGGCGCTGGCTGATGATGTATTCCACGCCCATCAGCTTCGCTTCAGCGGTGTTGCCGTCGTAGATCACACACTGGAACACTTCCTCGTTGAGCGCCGAGCAGTAGTGATGCGCTTCCATCTGTGCGCCGGGATGGCCGTTGTAGAAATGGAAGCCATCGAGGTACATGTTCAACGCGCGAATCGGCGGTTTGTCCTGCAACCATTGCGCGCCGACTTCGAGCATTTCAGTGTCGGAGGCTTTGGCCTGGCCTGGTGTCTGCACCGGTGACTCGGTGTTGCTCATCGCACAACCGGTCAGCGCGGCGACCATCAAACCGACGGGAACCCAACGTCCCTGCAAGGTTTTATTACGCATGTTTCGCTCCTCGGACATTCAGTAACGGGCGCGTGCTGGCCCTGTTATGCAACTGAAAGTAGGAGAACGGCAGAGTTCGAAAAAGCTGCGTGCGGATCACACTGGAGAGATCGTTGCCAGTACGCCGATCAGGATGGTCAAGGTCAGAAAGCCGCCGAGGAAAATTGCCATCTTGTACATGTTGCGCTCCTTGATGCTGAGTGTGCGGTGCACCGGACGCTTCGGGATGAGGTCGGAGGGTGAATGTCCGCACTGCCCGGGCATTCTGAGGCTGTGGCTGTACTGAATACAGAGGCAGATGAAACAGAAAAATACGGATCAGATGCGCATCTGATCCGCTTCGGGCATGGACCGGTATTCAGCCAGAAACTTGACGATCCACTTTGCGCCGGGTTGATCTAAAGTCATTGCCGCCAACCACAATAAAAACTGGAGTGACCATGCCCGACCTCGCCTTGCAGCCCAATGTCGCCGAATCCCTCAAGCGCTGGCACGAGATGATCCGCAACGGCAATCTCAACGCCCTGCCCGAATTGCTCGATGCCCAAGCCGTGTTTCGCTCGCCGATGGCCCACACGCCCTACCCCGGCGCGCCGGTGGTGGCGATGATCCTCAACACAGTGTTCGAAGTTTTTGAGGATTTCGCCTATCACCGCGAACTGGCGACGGCGGATGGCTTGAATGTGATCCTGGAATTCAGTGCCAAGGTCGGCACCAAGGAACTGAAAGGCATCGACATGATTCGCTTCGACGCCAGCGGCAAGATCGTCGAGTTCGAAGTGATGGTTCGGCCGTTGAGCGGATTGCAGGCACTGGGCGAAGAAATGGGCCGGCGCCTCGGTGCCTACCTGGCGAACGCGAAAGCCTGACCCTACCGAATGTAGGAGCTGACGAGTGCAACGAGGCTGCGATCTTTTGATCTTGATCTTGATCTTGATCTTCAAACGTCAAAGTCAAAGTCAAAGTCAAAAGATCGCAGCCTCGTTGCACTCGTCAGCTCCTACCGGAACCAAGCCACAAAAAAACCCACTGACCGTCGCCGGTTCAGTGGGTTTTGTGTGTCAGGGTTCTGGTTACAGAGCCATGTCACGTGCAGCGTTTTCCTTCGGTGCTACGGCTTTATCAGCCGCAGGTGCCGCTGGAGCAGCTACCTGACCGATCACCGGAGGGGTCGGCAGTTCGAGGATTTTCGCGGTGTAAGCCCACTCGGCAGCCACTTTGGCCGGATCGCTGTTGAGCTGGGTGCCATAGCTCGGCACGATCTGGTGCAGCTTGGTCTGCCACTCAGGGGTTGCGACTTTGTCTTTGAAGACTTTCTGCAGCACGCTCAGCATGATCGGTGCAGCAGTCGACGCGCCTGGCGATGCGCCCAGCAGGCCGGCGATCGAGCCGTCTTGCGAAGCCACGATCTCGGTGCCCAGTTTCAGCACGCCGCCAGCGGCTTCATCACGCTTGATGATTTGCACGCGCTGGCCGGCTTGCCACAGGCGCCAGTCTTCGGCCTTGGCGTTCGGGAAGTATTCCTTCAGCGCGTTCAGACGGTCTTCATCCGACAGCATCAGTTGACCGGCAAGGTACTCGACCAGCGGGTATTCCTTGATGCCGACCTTGGTCATTGGCCAGATGTTGTGGGTGGTGGTGCTGGTCAGCAGGTCAAAGTACGAACCTTCCTTGAGGAACTTGGTGCTGAAGGTCGCGAACGGGCCAAACAGAATGACGCGCTTGCCGTCCAGAACACGGGTGTCCAGGTGCGGAACCGACATCGGTGGCGCGCCAACCGAAGCCTTGCCGTAGGCCTTGGCCAGATGCTGCTCGGCAATGCTTGGGTTGTCGGTTACCAGGAACGAGCCGCCAACCGGGAAGCCTGCGTATTCCTTGGCTTCAGGAATGCCCGACTTCTGCAGCAGGTGCAAGGCACCGCCGCCAGCGCCGATGAACACGAACTTGGCGTCGGTTTCGGTTTTGCTGCCGTCTTTCAGGTTTTTGTAGCTGACACGCCAAGTGCCATCGGCGTTCTTGGTGATGTCTTCGACTTCGCTCGACAGTTTCAGATCGAAGTTGGGCTTGGTCTGCAGGTGAGCGGCGAACTGGCGGGTGATTTCGCCGAAGTTCATGTCCGTACCCAGCGGGCTCCAGGTGGCCGCGATTTTCTGGTTCGGGTCACGCCCTTCCATCATCAGCGGCACCCACTTCTTGATCACCGCCGGATCTTCGGAGTACTGCATGCCGGCAAACAGCGGGCTCGCCTGCAGGGCTTCGTAGCGCTTTTTCAGGAACTTGATGTTGTCATCGCCCCACACGAAGCTCATGTGCGGTGTGGTGTTGATGAACGAGCGAGGGTTTTTCAGCACGCCCTGTTGAACCTGCCACGCCCAGAACTGACGGGAGACCTGGAACGCTTCGTTGATCTCGACGGCTTTCGGGATCGTGACGTTGCCCTTGTCGTCTTCCGGGGTGTAGTTCAGCTCGGCGAGGGCCGAGTGACCGGTACCGGCGTTGTTCCAGCCGTTGGAGCTTTCCAGGGCAACGCCGTCGAGGCGCTCGACCATTTCCATCGACCAGCTCGGTTCCAGCTCATTGATCCACACACCCAGGGTGGTGCTCATGATGCCGCCGCCGATCAGCAGGACGTCAACTTTCTTCGCTTCGGCAGCATTGGCAGACGACATCCCCATCGCCAAAGCCAGCCCCAGCAAGGCTGTGTTCACTTTCTTAAACATCTGTTGCACCTATGATAAAACGCCTTCCGCCCGTCGTTGTTATCAGTCTGCGTTGCGCTGTATTGACGCTCAGGCTGGCGTCGCGCGATCCGGCACACTGCAATATTGACGGGTGGGCACACAAGGCCGATATGTGGCATCGACCTCAGTTAATGTCCCTTCTGAACTGACTTCTTATCGTTATTGGCTTCAGCTGCTTGAGCGACAGGGATCCCGTCGGCCCGCCCGAAAGGCAAGCCAACCGAATTAGGTCAAAGCAAATTGGCGCGGAGAATATCACGTCAGGGCGAACCCGCGCGTCTGTTCCCGACTTGAAAGTCTTTTTCCGCTCTGAAGCTTATCGGCCACAGCGCGCGGAACATGACGCCACTGCGGTGGGTACCGTCAGTTTTTTGCGCGATGCGCATCGCAACTCAGCGAATCAGTGCACACGCCCCGTTGCTCCTGAAGAAAATAACCTGCTACGTTGTACGATGACTGATGAATTCAACTTCAGTCATTTCCATCCAATAACAACAAGGAAACACCATGACCAAGTCCCGCCTCCTCATCGGTTTGTTCTGCGCCTTCAGCGCCTGCGCCATGGCCGCCCCTGCCCCAGCGGAAAAACAAGTGGCGCAAGCGGTCGATCATCTGACCCAGGCGATGCTGCACAAAGACATCGCCGAACTGAACGCCCTCACCGCGCCGAACCTGACCTACGGCCATTCCAGCGGCAAGATTCAGGACAAGCAGGAATTCATCGCCGACATCGAAACCGGTCGCAGCGCATTCAAGACCCTCGAAATGCAAAAGCAGACCATCACCCTGTCCGGCGATACCGCGCTGGTGCGCCACCACTTTTCCGCGCAGGCGTTGAAGGGGACCGAGGTCATTCCCACCGAGATCGAGAACTTCCAGATCTGGCAGAAACAGGGCGGGAAATGGTTGTTGGTGGGGCGACAGGCGTTCAAATTTTGATTGAAGTAAGTCTCTGAGATAGATGTAGCCTGAACTGGCCTCATCGCGAGCAGGCTCACTCCTACAAGGGGCGGCGGCGTAACGCAGATCGCATTCACACCGCCAATCCCCTGTAGGAGTGAGCCTGCTCGCGATAGCGCCAGTCCAGACAACCAAAAACCCTCACCTGAAAATTACAACCGAAACCGATCCACCGACCGTGACAACTGCCCCGCCAGGTCCGACAACTCATCCGTAGTCGTCGCCGTCTGCCCGATCACCCGGCTATTGCCCTCGCTCATCCCGGCAATCATCTCCACCTGATGGGCGATTTCGTTGCTGGCCATACTCTGTTCGCCAATCGTGCGAGTGATGTCATTGACCAGTTGCGTGGTGCTGAGCGTCGCATCGAGGATTTCGCGAATCGCCCGCTCGACTTCCGCCGTCACCGCCATGCCCTTGTCGACCTGCGCCACGCCCGCCTCCATGCTGCTGACCGCCTCGCGCGTGCTGTTCTGAATGCGCGCGACCATCGCGGCGATCTCCTGGGTCGAGGCGCTGGTGCGCGCGGCCAGACTGCGCACTTCATCGGCGACCACGGCAAAACCACGGCCCTGCTCACCCGCCCGTGCTGCCTCGATCGCCGCGTTGAGCGCCAGCAGATTGGTCTGGTCGGCGATGCTCTTGATCACCTGAATGATGTTGAAGATTGCCTCGGATTCCTGATCCAGCGTGCGGATCACTTGCGCCGACTGCTGCGCCGAGCGGGCGATGTCGTCCATGTCGCTGACCACTTGGTGAATCACCCCGCCGCCCTGCTTGGCCAGAGTCTCAGCCTGATTGGCCATGCTCAGGGCACGTTCGGCGTGGCGGGTGATTTCTTCGATACTGGCGGTCATCTGGCTGGCAGCGGCGGCCATGGTCCCGGCGGCAACGCTTTGTTGCTGGCTGCTGTCGGCGACCTGATGGCAGCCGTGGCTGAGTTGCTCGCTCATGCCACTGACACCGTGGGCGTTGCGCCGGACCACGTCGATCATGTTGCGCAGGTCACGCTGCATGATTGCCAGGGTGCGGATCAACGCACTGGCTTCGTCCTTGCCGCCAGGCTCGACAATCGGCTCGCTGAGATTGCCATGGGCGATGCTTTCGGCGATGCGACTGGCGGATTTCAGCGGCCCAAGGATGCTGCGCATCACCCAGCGGCCCTGAATCAGCAGCAACAACAGACTGGCGATCAGGACGACGCCGAGGGCGAGATTGGCATTGCGAATGGCCGCTTCAGTGCCTTCGCTGGTTTGCCCGGTGTTGCTTTCAATCAACTCGCTGAGCGTCGCCATCTGCTCTTCGAGCTGGCTGAACGCGGTGCTGAATCGGCCGAGTTGCTGCTGCGCGGCGTCGGGGTTGTCCAGCGCCACGGCGACAATCTGCTCGGCGGATTTGATGTAGGTGTCGAGGCTCGGCTTGATCTGCTCCAGCGCCGTGCGCAGCGGCGGGCTGATCGGCAGTTTCAGGTTGTCATCCAGCACTTCACGAAAATGCCCGGCGTGCTCGGCCAGCGAATCACGCACTTCCGTCGCGGCGCCGGTGCCTTTGCCCAGGCCGACCAACATCGCCGAATACACGTCGGCGCGCAGGGCGTCGTGCATCATGTCGGCTTCCATGTGATTGCGCAGTGCGCTCATGCTCACCGTGTTATCGCCGACCGCCGTGGCCATCCGCAGGTTGCCGACGTAACTGACCAGACTCACGATCAGCGCTGTCAGCAGGCTGGTCGCAATCAGCAACACCAAACGCAGTTTGATCGACACCTTGGAATCTCCCGTGGGCACGCTGGATTGCGCTTGTCGGATTTCAGTTAAGCCTATTGGCATGGAACTGCCGACACAGAGCGTATCGGCTGATGTCAGCGGCGACTTGAATCCGGCAAAACTTTTGGATCGAGCGGCCAGTCACACCTTGCACCACCGCTGGATAACGCCTTCATCGCCGGTTAACCCCGGCAGGCTATCAATCCAGCGCTTCGAACATTCATGCAGCTGAAGGAAACGCTTATGAAACGCGCACTGTGGTTTGGTCTGCTCGGCACCCTGGCAATCGGCACCGCACAGGCGGCAACGGAGAAAGTCGCGATCAATCTGGTCAGCGCCGACGGTGCGCCGCAGGCGATCGGTTCGGTCACGGTCAGCGAAACGCCCTACGGTCTGCTGTTCACGCCCGAGCTGAAAGCGTTGCCGGCCGGCATTCACGGTTTCCATGTTCATGAAAACGGCAGCTGCGACGCGGGCACCAAGGATGGGATCAAAGGCGCGGCACTGGCCGCTGGCGGACACTTCGATCCGGCGAAAACCGGCAAGCATCTTGGCCCGTACGCCGATGGGCATCTGGGTGACCTTCCGGCGGTGTATGTCACCGCCGACGGTGTCGCCAACTACCCGGTGCTAGCGCCGCGCCTGAAGAAAATCTCCGAGATCAAGGGCCACGCCCTGATGATTCACGCCGGCGGCGATAACCATTCCGACATGCCCAAGCCACTGGGCGGTGGCGGCGATCGCATGGCCTGCGGGGTAATCTGATCCGACTGAGCGGGATAATGCCCTGACCCAAGGCTTTTTTCCGCTCACGGAACTCCGGCGCGCCGATTATCTCTGAAGCTATGTAGTCCCTTCTCTTTTTGCTTCGCGCTTGTGGAGGAACACGTCATGCGCAAGTTAGTCCTGATTTCTTCTCTAATGCTTTGCCTGCCGGTCGGTTCGGCGCTGGCCCGTGTTGATGCGGGTGACGTCGCCACTTCGGCAGGTGTCTCCGCGTCGCTGTACTCGACCTTCAAGGATGACAAAATGGTGATTCCGGCCCGTGACGACGTGTCTGCCTTTGTCGCCAGCGGTGGAGCCATTCGTGGGGTTTATCTTGAGTCGGTACTGCAACAGGTGCGTCAGGCCAACCCTGGCTTGAACGCCAGCGACGAAGACCTGGCCAACGCCATTCTGGTGCAATACGAAGGCGTGCAGCAGTAGTCACGAGGGATACAGCGGCCGATGGACGGCCGCTGAGTGCGCATAGGCAAAAACGTCCGACGGCCTCTATGATGGAGGCCATGACGACCACCGTGCCCTTGCGCTCACCCTGCCCACCCGGCGCCTGCATCTGCGGGCGCGATCCCTTGCTTGAAACGCCCGGAGCGGATCTGCGCATCCTGCGCCTGACTCGCGCAGAGGAAAAAATCCTCCTGGCGCGTCTCGAACAACTCAAAGACCTCGACGACCTCAAACGTCTGCAACAGCGCATGTATGAGCAGTTGGGCATCCGCGTCGACGTCGCACCGGGTTTCAACGAGGTACGCACCATGCGCGGCATTGCCATTCAGATTGACGATCTGCCGGGGCTGTGCCGCAAGACCCGTGCGGCGATCCCGGCGGCGATTCGCAAGGGTCTGGAAAACCACCCGCAAATCGCCTTCGAACTGCTCAACGCCCACGACTTGCTGCGCGACACCTGATCACTTTTTCATGCCGACGCGCTTGCGCATCTCGGCGGTAATGGTCTGACGGGTTTTCTTCATGTCCGCCCAAGGCTCATCGCCGACTTCGGTCAGACGCTCGTGCACGTTGTAAATGTTCCAGTGATTACCGCCCTTGATTTCCGCGACCTCCTCTCGGTACAGCGGCACGGAAACCGGCATGCCTTCCCGCGCCCGTGCGGCATAGGCGCAGATGGTGGTGGCGCCGAGGCCGTTGCGCAGGTAATCGATAAAGATCCGCCCGACACGGTTTTTCGGTCCGGACACCGCCGAAATACGATCCGGCAGCAACTTGGCCATGTGGCTGACGATGGCGTGACTGAAGTCCTTCACTTCGTCCCAGCCGTGCTTGCGCGTCAAGGGCACCACCAGGTGAATGCCTTTGCCGCCACTGGTTTTCAGGAAGGCTTTGAGTCCCAGTTCATCGAGCACGGTGAGGGTCAGCGCGGTGGCTTCTACCATGCTTTTCCATGGCAACGCCGGATCCGGGTCGAGGTCGAGGACGAAGCGATCGGGCTTGTCCAGATCCACCGTCGTGGCGTTCCAGGTGTGCAGCTCCACCGTGCTCATCTGCACCGCCCCGACCAGCGCTTCGGGATTATTGATCATCATCACTGGCTGGCCGGTGACGTCCTTGTCCAGTGTCGAAATCCCGGGGATGGCAAGGCGTTCGGCGTTCTTCTGAAAGAACAGTTCGCCGGCAATGCCATCCGGTGCGCGCACCAATGCCACGGGGCGATCCTTGAGTTGCGGGAGGATGTGTTCAGCAACGCTGGCGTAATACTGCGCCAGTTGCATCTTGGTGGTGCCGCTGACTGCATCGATCACCCGATCCGGGTGCGTGATGCGCACCTTGCCGCCGGCCAGCCCCGCCTGCGAGGGTGCGGTTTCGGCTTTGCTGGCGGCGGTTTTCTTCGCTGGTTGTTTGGCGGCGGTTTTGGTTTTTTCGGTGGTTTTGGTGTTTTCGGTCTTCTCGGATTTTTCAGACTTGGCAGCTTTCACAGGCTTCGCTCGCTCCTCTGTAATGTCCTTGGCCGGTTTGTCATCGCGCAAACCATGGAACACGGCGTGCCGCACCGAGCCGTCCTTGGTCATCTCGGCGAACGCCACCTCCGCCAGCAATTTCGGTTTCAGCCAGTGCACGCCCTTGGCCTCGAAACCACTGGGCGGATTGACCACCGCAGCGCTTTTGGTCTGTAGCGGCTTGAGCTGGGCGAGGATGCTTTTCAACGTGGTTTCGTTGAACCCGGTGCCAACCTTGCCGGCATAGCGCAACTCGCCGCTGTCACCGTCGTGCAGACCGAGCAGCAAAGCACCGAAGGCACTGCGCGCACCTTTCGGATCGGTATAGCCAACGATGACGAACTCTTGCCGATGCTTGCATTTGAGCTTGATCCAGTCGCCACTGCGCCGCGACACGTAGGGCGAACCGAGGCGCTTGCCGATCAGGCCTTCCATCTGCATCTGGCAGGCGCTGTTGAGCAGTGCGTCGGGAGTTTCTTCGAAGGCTTCGGAGAAGCGCAGCGGTGAAGAATCTTTCTGTGCGCCAAGGATCGTGCTCAGCGCCGCACGCCGCTCTTCGACCGGAACATCACGCAGGTCGACGCCGTTGAGGTACGGCACGTCGAACAGGTAATAAACGATGTTGCCGCTGCGTCCGGCATCGAAGGCATTTTGCAGCGCCTGAAAATCCGGCACACCCTGCTCGTTGGCCACGACCATTTCGCCGTCAAGCCACGCCGATTCGAGGCCCAGTGCCGCCAGCGCCTTGGCCTGCTGCGGCAGTTTATGCGTCCAGTCGTGGCCATTGCGGGTAAACAGCTGGACCTCATCGTGATCGATCCGCGCCATGATCCGGTAGCCGTCGAACTTGATCTCGTAGCTCCACTGCCCTTCTGGCGCGCTATCGACCAATGTGGCCAGTTCCGGTTTGATCAACGCCGGCAGCTTGGCCTTGCGCGCGCCATTGAGCTGCCCAGACGCCTGTTTGCGTGGCTTGGCCGGGGCCTTCTTCAGCGGTTTGGCCTGTTCGGCGGCGAGCGTGGGTTTGCCGACAATCGTGCGCTCACTGAGCACGCTGTCGGGTTCGGCGACCAGCACGTCGAAGTCATCCTGCGGGCGCGCGGCATTGTCCTGATGCTTGATCAGAAACCATTGTTCTTTCTTGCCCGGCATGTGCGTGCGCACCAGATTCCACACGCCGCCGAGCTTCTCGCCCTGCAACTCGAACTTGAGCCGACCCTTGGCATAGGCCTTGTGCGGATCCTCCAGCGGAATCCACACGCCGCGATCCCAGACGATCACATCGCCGGCGCCGTAATGCCCCTCGGGAATGCTGCCCTCGAACGTCGCGTAATCGAGCGGATGATCCTCGACATGAATCGCCAGGCGCTTGACCTTGGGATCCAGCGACGGCCCCTTCGGCACCGCCCAGCTCTTCAGCGCGCCATCGAGCTCCAGGCGAAAGTCGTAATGCAGGTGTGAAGCGTCGTGCTTCTGGATGCAGAACTGCAAAGCATGATCCTTGGCAGACTTGCGCCCCGGGCGCTTGACCGCAGCCGGTTCCGAAGTCGCGGAAAAATCACGCATGCGGTTGTAATCGTCGAGGTTCCTGTTCATGAGCACACCGATGGCAGACGGGTTCTGTTATGCAGAAGAGCGACACGGCGGCGGAAAAATTCAATCGACGTAAAAAAGCCCCGGACGGATGGAGCGGCCGGGGCTTGTAACGACACATCCAGTAATTGCCTGGGCTGGCTAAACACGGTGCAGACGCTAAGGTTTTTTCAGGATCTTGAAAGGGAGGCAATGGAATGCCTGCTGCTGCAAAAGCCTGTCGTCTGCGAAAGGGTCGGTACTCTGAAACCGGAAGAATTTATCTGCTTACAGCAGTGGTCAATCAACGCGAGCGTGTTTTCACCAACTGGCACGACGGTAGATTGCTGGTCAACGAGTTGAGACGGTGCAGTGAAGCCGGGTTAGCTACCTCTCTGGCTTGGGTCGTCATGCCAGACCATCTGCATTGGCTCGTTGCGCTTGATAAGGGTTCGCTTGCAGATTTGATGTGTCGCGTCAAATCGCGAAGTTGCCAGGCATACAATCGGAGACATGGGCTCCAGGGACAATTATGGCAGCGAGGTTATTACGACCGCGCCTTGAGGCGGGATGAAGATCTCAAAGCCGCTGCGCTCTATGTCGTCAAGAATCCTGTGCGAGCCGGTCTGGTGGCGCGCCTCGGGGACTACCCGCTGTGGGACGCAATCTGGCTTTGAAGATCAAAAGATCGCAGCCTTCGGCAGCTCCTACATTTGGAACGCAAGCCCCCTGTAGGAGCTGCCGAAGGCTGCGATCTTTTGCGCTTTAGCGCAGGGCAATCACCGCCGCCCATTGCTCCGCCGTCACCGGCATCACCGACAACCGCGAGCCTTTTTGCACCAACGGCATCTCGGCCAGCGCCGTCTGCTGCTTCAGATAATCCAGCTTCAACACCCGCGCAAACGTCTCGACATGCTCGACATCGATCGCGCTCCAGGCATTTTTCTCCGGCGTAGCTTTCGGATCGAAGTAGTGACTGTCGGGCTCAAGTGCCGTCGGATCGGGGTACGCCGCTTCGATTATCTTGCCGATTCCGGCAATCCCCGGCTCCGGACAGCTGGAATGATAGAAAAAGAACTCGTCACCCACCGCCATCGCCCGCAGGAAATTGCGCGCCTGATAATTGCGAACGCCGTCCCAGCGCGCCTTGCCGAGCTTTTCCAGACCCTTGATCGAGAGTTCGTCGGGCTCCGATTTCATCAGCCAGTAGGCCATGTCATTTGCTCCTGAAGCGGTCATTGGGCAGGTTGTCGGGCAATTTTATGACAAACCGACAGTCGGTTGACGTCAGCGTTTGCGCACAGGTTCACGTTGCCGCAAAATGCCGGCCTTTAAAGCTTGACGCTGCTGCACGGCCTACGAACGGAAACCGCTGCTGTCATCGTGATGATGTGCCTTGAGGGGGGCAATCGATGAAACGCAAACCGGATTTGCTATGGACTTTGGTAATTTTGTTTGGCCTGGGCGTGGTAACCACCGGTTACGCGCAGAGCCTGTGGGCCAACAAGGCCGACGCGCCGATTGAAGTGGCGCAACAGGTGCAACAGTCGACCGCTTTCAAACGCTGAACCTGTCTCTTCGACGCCGCTGTTCTGTGCGGCGTCTACTCTGCGAAATACCATGCCTTGTCGGTGACCGTGCCTTGTAACGGGACATCCCAGCTCGCCTGCGCCAAACGCTCGACCTTCTGACATTCATGGGCCAGGCCCAGCAGCGTCGGCTTGCGCCAGTTCTTGCGCCGGGCCAGATAGGCGAGGCTGCGATCATAAAATCCGCCGCCCATGCCCAGGCGCCCGCCGACATCGTCAAACCCGACCAGCGGCAACAGCACCAGATCCAGCGCCCAGACCTTGCGTTGTCGAGCCAGATTGGCCCGAGGCTCAAGGATGCGGAAACGATTGGGATTGAGCTTTTCGCCGGGACGAATACGCTGGAAAACCATCTTCGTTCGTGGCCAGGCGCTGAGTACCGGCAGATAAGTTGCCTTGCCGCGACGCTGGGCTTCACGCAGGAGCAGGCGCGGATCGATTTCACCGTCGGTGGGCAAATACAGAGAGATATGTTTCGCCCGGCGAAAATGCGGGTCTTGGGCCAATTGCCGGAACAGACCCTTGGCAGCCTGACGTTGTTCGCCCGACGTCAGTGCGCGGCGCGCCTTGCGCAGCAGGCGGCGGAGTTGCGGGCGGGGCAGCAGGGCGGGTTCGGTCATGGTTCGGCTTCGGCAGGTGGATGCAAAAACGTACGCATAAAAAATCCGATGTCGGCATGTACCGACATCGGATTCGAATCAGGCTCCCCGGATGAACCGCTGTCAACTCAGCCCTTGAACCCGAAAGTTCAAGGTGGAAGAAGCAGTAGACTTTAAGGCTTTCCGTCTAGCGGACATGCACACCAGCCCAACGTGCAACTTCCAGGGTAGTGCGAATCGGCTCCGGGACATCGTCAACTGGCAAGCACCCCAGGGAGTGGGGCGAGTATACCTCAAGCTGCCAATCGAATCAGCCCTTGGCGGTACTCTGATCGTCGGCGAGGACCAGATCGACACGATCGAGCAAGTCGCGCACCTGTTCGCGGGTCGAACCGCTGGCCTGGATATCCGGGCGCTCTTCTTTGTGCAACAGGTCGTGGGTGATGTTCAGCGCGGCCATCACGGCAATGCGGTCGGCACCGATGACTTTGCCGCTGCTGCGGATCTCGCGCATCTTGCCGTCCAGGTAGCGGGCGGCACTGACCAGATTGCTGCGTTCTTCCGGCGGGCAGATGATCGAATACTCTTTGTCGAGGATCTGCACGGTAACGCTATTGCTTGAACTCATGAGTCTTGCTCCAGGGCCTTGAGGCGCGAAATCATCGATTCGACCTTACGCCGGGCGATTTCGTTTTTTTCAATGAGGTGAGCGCGTTCCTCGCGCCAGGTTTTTTCCTGAGCTAGTAAGAGTGCGTTTTGACTCTTAAGTTGCTCGACTCGGCCAATCAGCAGTTCGAGTCTGGCCATCAGCGCTTGCAGGTCGGTGTCTTCCATTGGGTCCACGTGTTCGTCTGATGGGGGTGACTGGCGGACAGCCTTTAATGGTCTTGGCGGGGCTGTCGATGTAGGATACAAGGCCTTCATTCTAGACATAGCGCCGTCTGGCGCCTAGCTGCCCATGACCATTGCGAATTCCCCGTACCAAGCCTTTGCCACCCTGCTGACTGCCAGCGGCCACAACGTCTCGCCTGCCGAACTGCACGGCGTGCTGCTCGGGCGCAGTTGCGCCGGGGCCGGCTTCGATCATGAAGGCTGGCTGATCGACGCCGCCGAACTGCTCGAAGGCGATATCCAGGACATCGTCCGCAACGCCCTGATCGGCCTGCAGGAGATGGTCAAGGGCGAGCTGACCGGCGACGATGTCACCGTCGTTCTGCTGCTGCCGACCGACGATGCGCCGCTGGGCGCCCGCGCCGCTGCTCTGGGCGAATGGTGCCAGGGCTTCCTCAGCGGTTTCGGCTTGAACTGCCGCGACAGCAGCATGCTCAGCACGGAAGCCAACGAAGTGCTGCAGGATCTGGCGGCGATTTCCCAGGTCCAGGATGCGCTGGAAGAATCCGAAGACGGCGAAACCGACTACATGGAAGTCATGGAGTACCTGCGCGTCGCGCCGCTGCTGCTGTTCTCGGAAACCAAGAAAGCCGACGTGCCGCCAGCCGCCAAGCCGTCGCTGCATTAATCGCGTGCCAGGGAAAGCCATCTGCCCATGACCCATATCCCCAAAGCGGAATACAGCCGTCGCCGCAAGGCCCTGATGGCGCAGATGGAACCCAACAGCATCGCGATCCTGCCCGCCGCCGCGGTCGCAATCCGCAACCGCGACGTCGAGCACGTCTACCGTCAGGACAGCGACTTCCAGTACCTCAGCGGTTTTCCCGAGCCGCAAGCCGTCATCGTGCTGATGCCCGGGCGCGAGCATGGCGAGTACATCCTTTTCTGCCGTGAACGCAACGCCGAGCGCGAATTGTGGGATGGCTTGCGCGCCGGGCAAGAAGGCGCGATCAGCGAATACGGCGCCGATGATGCGTTTCCGATTACCGACATCGACGACATCCTCCCGGGCCTGATCGAAGGCCGCGACCGGGTCTATTCGGCGATGGGCAGCAACCCGGAATTCGATCGGCACCTGATGGAGTGGATCAACGTGATCCGCTCCAAGGCGCACCTTGGTGCGCAGCCGCCGAATGAATTCGTTGCCCTGGATCATCTGCTGCACGACATGCGCCTGTATAAATCGGCAGCAGAAGTGAAGGTGATGCGCGAGGCTGCGCGGATCTCGGCGCAGGCGCATATCCGCGCGATGCAGGCCAGTCGTCCGGGGCTGTATGAATACAGCCTGGAAGCGGAACTGGATTACGAATTTCGCAAGGGCGGGGCGAAGATGCCGGCCTACGGCTCGATCGTCGCCGCCGGACGCAACAGCTGCATCCTGCATTACCAGCAGAATGACGCGCTGCTCAAGGACGGTGATCTGGTGTTGATCGACGCCGGTTGCGAGATCGACTGCTACGCCAGCGACATCACCCGCACCTGGCCGGTCAACGGCAAGTTTTCGCCCGAGCAGAAAGCGATCTACGAATTGGTGCTGGCTTCCCAGGAAGCAGCATTCGCCGAGATCGCCCCGAACAAGCACTGGAACCAGGCCCATGAAGCCACGGTGCGAATCATTACCACGGGTCTGGTGAAACTTGGCTTGTTGCAGGGCGAAGTTGACGAGTTGATCGCCAGCGAAGCCTACAAGGCTTTTTATATGCACCGCGCCGGCCACTGGCTGGGCATGGATGTGCATGATGTCGGCGAATACAAGGTCGGCGGCGAATGGCGCGTGCTGGAAGTCGGTATGGCGCTGACCGTGGAACCGGGCATCTACATCGCCCCGGACAATCAGAGCGTGCCGAAGAAATGGCGCGGCATTGGCGTGCGCATCGAGGATGACGTGGTCGTAACGCGATCCGGTTGTGAAATTCTCACCAGCGGTGTGCCAAAAACCGTCGCCGAGATCGAAGCGCTGATGGCACAGGCAAGGACACACGCAGCATGAGTCGAGTCAATCTGGCAATTATCGGTGGCGGTCTGGTCGGCGCCAGTCTGGCGTTGGCCTTGCAGGCCGGAGCCAAGGCGCAAGGCTGGAAAATCGTCCTGATCGAACCGTTCGCTCCTGGCGACAGCTGGCAGCCGAGCTACGACGCACGCTCTTCGGCGCTGTCGTTCGGCTCGCGGCAGATTTACCAGCGCCTCGGCGTCTGGCAGGAAATCTCCCGCCGCGCCGAGCCGATCAAACAGATTCACGTCTCCGACCGGGGCCGTTTCTCCACCGCGCGTTTGTCGGCGATGGAAGAGGGCGTACCCGCGCTCGGTTACGTGGTGGAAAACGCCTGGCTCGGCCAGTGCCTGTGGCAGCACCTCGACAAAGACGTGATCACTTGGCGCTGCCCGGCGGAAGTCACGCGCATGGAGCCGTTGGCCGATGGCTATCGCCTGACCCTCAACGATGAAACCACCCTGGAATGCGACCTCGCGGTGCTCGCCGATGGCGGCCGCTCCGGGTTGCGCGAACAGCTGGGCATCAACGTGCGCAAGCGCCCGTACAACCAGAGCGCGCTGATCGCCAACATCACCCCGAGTGACGCGCACAACGGCATGGCCTTCGAGCGCTTTACCGACGAAGGGCCAATGGCCCTGCTGCCGCTGCCGGACAACCGCTGCGCGTTGGTCTGGACCCGACTGGGCATGGATGCGCAGCGCCTGACCGAGTTGAGCGAGCGCGAATTTCTCAGCGAGCTGCAAGGCGTGTTCGGTTACCGCCTCGGCACCTTGAAACAGGTCGGCGCGCGGCATCTGTATCCGCTGTCACTGATCGAGGCTGAAGAACAGGTGCGTTCGCACCTGGCTGTGCTCGGTAACGCCGCGCACAGCCTGCATCCGATCGCCGGCCAGGGCTTCAACCTGTCGCTGCGTGACGCCGACGCCCTGGCGACTGCGCTGCTGGCCAGTGACAAGCCGCTGGGCGACTTCGCCACGTTGCAGGCCTACCGCGAGCGGCAGCGCCTCGATCAGGACCTGACCGTGGGCTTCTCCGATCAGGTCACGCGGTTGTTCGGCAGCACCCAGCCGCTGGTGTCGCTGGGGCGCAACCTCGGCCTGCTCGGGCTCGATCTGCTGCCGCCGGCGAAACGCTGGTTCGCCCGTCAGGCGATGGGCTTGGGAACCCGTCCGGATGCTTGAGTGGCTGCCCGGCACTTTCATTTTCAGGATCGCGCCGCCCACTGGCGCGCTCGGTAAAACCCATTACGTGCGGCGCAAGCCGCAAGCGAGACAGGCCTAAAGCATGGAAATGCGCGCAGATCTGCTGATTGTCGGAGCCGGAATGGTCGGCAGCGCCTTGGCGCTGGCGCTACAGGACAGCGGCCTGGAAGTGCTGCTGCTCGATGGCAGTCCGTTGAGCGTGAAGCCGTTCGATGCCGAAGCGGCGTTTGAACCGCGGGTCAGTGCGTTGTCGGCGGCGAGCCAGCGCATCCTCGAACGCCTCGGCGTGTGGGATGGCATCGCCCAACGGCGCAGCAGTCCGTACACCGACATGCACGTCTGGGACGGCAGCGGCACCGGGCAGATTCATTTCTCGGCGAGCAGCGTGCATGCCGATGTGCTCGGCCACATCGTTGAAAACCGCGTGGTTCAGGACGCCCTGCTCGAACGTTTGCACAACTGCGATCTGGGCCTGCTCGCCAATGCGCGGCTGGAGCAGATGCGTCGCTCCGGCGATGACTGGCTGCTGACCCTGGCTGACGGCCGCACCCTGCGCGCGCCGCTGGTGATCGCGGCGGATGGCGCCAATTCTGCAGTGCGCCGTCTCACCGCCGTGGCCACTCGCGAGTGGGATTACCTGCATCACGCCATCGTCACCAGCGTGCGCTGCAGCCAGCCGCACCGCAAAACCGCGTGGCAGCGCTTTACCGATCACGGGCCGTTGGCGTTTCTGCCGCTGGAACGCGATGGCCAGCAGGACTGGTGCTCGATTGTCTGGTCGACCACGCCAAGTGAAGCCGAGCGCTTGATGGCTCTGGACGACGCTGGGTTTTGCGCCGAACTGGAGCGAGCCTTTGAGGGACGCCTCGGTAAAGTGATCAGCGCCGATCCGCGTCTGTGCGTGCCGCTGCGTCAGCGCCATGCCAAGCGCTACGTCGCGGAAGGCCTGGCCTTGATCGGTGACGCGGCACATACCATTCACCCATTGGCGGGGCAGGGCGTGAATCTCGGTTTCCTCGATGCAGCGGTACTGGCGCAAGTGTTGCAGCAAGCGCATGAGCGAAAACCGCAAACCCTGGAAGTCGACACCCGTACCACCCTGCTCGACGCCCTGCGCGAACACCTGCACCTGACCGGCACCAAGAAAGGCTGCGACCACG